>JBITAD010000435.1:0-2556 GCA_044439945.1 Blastopirellula sp. JB062 | reverse complement strand
GCTCCCTGAACCACCGGCTCTACAATGACGCCCGCGAGTTCGTCATTGTGCTGCGCCAGAAGCGCCTTCATATCGCTCAGGTGGCGCTCTGCGCAAGGCTCACTGAAACTACAGGCCGGTGCAGGCGCGAAAAACTGCTGCGCCAATGCCTCGCCAAACAGGTGGTGCATGCCGGTGACCGGGTCGCAGACGGACATGGCGCCGTAGGTGTCGCCGTGATAGCCGTTGCGCAATGCGACAAATTTTTGTTTCTGTGGCTGTTTGTGGCCCTGCCAGTACTGCTGTGCCATTTTCAGCGCCACTTCGACCGCCGATGATCCGTCGCAAGCGTAAAAGACGTGATTCAAATCGCCCGGCGCCATGTCGACGATTCGCTTGGCCAATTCAATCGAGGGAACGCTGGCGCAACCAAGATTCGTAACATGCGCCACTTTATCAAGTTGTCGGCGAATCGCCTCGTCGATCTTCGGGTGCCGATGCCCAAAAGTGTTGCACCATAGACTGCTGACCCCATCGAGATACGCGTTGCCGTCAATATCGTACAGCATGCAGCCTTCGCCGCTTTCGATAATCAGCGGCTCATAGTCGGCCATCTGCGTAAACGAATGCCAATGGGCCGAACGGTCCCAATCGCGCAGTTGTTGGTGAGTCGGATTCATCGCGATCGCAAGCTAAGTCAGATTTTAAGAAGCGCAACGTCGCAGTTCGCGACGTCGAGAAACGATCCAACCTACCAAGAAATCTCGACTTTCGCGCCGGGGCGAATGCCAAGAAACGCCGCCGCGCTTTCGCCGACGATGCAAAGCTCGAGAAAACCGCTCTTGCCTAACACGGCCACATAGGTCATCTCCGGCTGCTGATGTTCGGCCGGATAAACCCCCAGCGTGCGATGTTCGTCGCAGGTGACGGTCGTACGTTCGTCCGTTGGCGCAGCGGCCAACTGATCGTGCGAAATATCGGAAATTAAGTCGCCGGACTCAGAAATCGCGGTGATGCTGCCGATTAGTTTCGCCGCCACAGGCCCGGCCTCAGATGAAGGGAAAAGGATATCACGTGATGAGCGTCAGGGCCGATTCTAGTCAGATTGCGCTTTTTCGCCAAGCGTCTAGCAGCAACCTAAAGTGAAGAGCAGTCAACTCTTAACTTCAATCGAGACCTTCCTGAACCCAGCCCCCCCCATCTTGGCTGCGGCGTTGCCGCCGACGACGGAAATCTCGAGCCTTCCGCTCGAACCCCAGATTGCGACCGTCGAACCAACTTGCCGCTCGCTATAAGCCGTCACCAGCGGCCCCACCTCGCGACCGTCGATCGATACGGCCAAAATCGCTCGGGCGTCTAGATCGGCTGCGGTAATGTTCGTAACCAGGTTTCCAAACGAATCTGCGTACGCCACCTCTCCCCAGATCGTATTTCCCTTGTGCGTTACGACTGGCAAATCGAGCCGTACCATGTTGTGAAGCGGCGGGCCAACTTCCTGAATATTTCCGCCGGCGGCCAAAAAAGCGCCGACCGGCCCCATAATGTCGCGACCATGAAAAGTCGTTGATATGTTCTTGCGCCAGAGCCGCTCATTGGCCAATTCATACAGTTGCGTCGCTTCACAAGACAGGGCGACCGCGCTAAGCAGCCCATTATCGGGCAACACGAACGTATGCCCGGCGATCTCGGCCGCAATGATCTTTCGCTGACTGCCGACGCCGGGATCGACAACTCCGACATGCACCGTACCGCTTGGAAAACTGCGATAGGTTCGATCCAGCAAATAGGCGCCATGGCGAACGTCTTGCGGCGCGACCGAATGCGTTAGATCCAAGATCGTCGCTTGACGAAATACCGAAAGGATCGCCCCTTTCATCTCGGCGACGTAGGGACTATCGGCCCCAAAGTCGGTCAACAGCGTGATGATTCCGGCGGCTGTCATTGTAGGTCACTACATGTCAGCGGACATATCGATGCACATTTGCCGAAAGGTCCCCGGGTCGATGTTCGGGTTCTTCTTTTTCGCTTGGCCGATTAAAGCTCCGACCGCTTTGTGCTTTCCTTCTTTCAAATCGGCGAGCACTTTGGGATTCGCTTCGAGCAGTTCGCGACACATCGTCTCAAGCGCCGAGTCGTCGACCTTCTCGATGCCCATCTCTTTCATCACTTCAGCCGCCGACTTCCCCGAATCAAGCATCTCGGCGAAAACGTCTTTGGCGCGCGTGCCGTCGATCTCTTTGCCTGCGATCGCTTTCACCAGTTCAGCCAATCGCTCGGTCGAGACCGGAAAGGCGTCAATTTCTAACGAGCGTTCTTTGAGGACGCGCAACACCTCTTGCTGCACCCAATTGCTCGCGAGTTTGCCGTCGCCCGAGAGTTGGGCGAGCGACTCATAATAGCTGACCGTCGGTTGGCCCTGATTGACGATCACGTCCGCATCGTAAGCCGGAATTTTATACTCGGCCTCTAAACGATCGCGAATTTGACGCGGCAGTTCGCCCAGCGAGCGTTTGACCGCTTCAATCTCTTCGTCAGTCGTCGTGACCGGGGCCAGATCAGGTTCGGGAAAATAGCGGT
>JBITAD010000434.1:784-2556 GCA_044439945.1 Blastopirellula sp. JB062 | reverse complement strand
CAGGCTCCAGGCACCAGCCCCGGCCCCGAGATTCCCCAACAACAAACGCCGCAATCCGCACCGAGCGAAACGCCGCGACCGCCGCAGACCGACGCGCCGTCGATCGACCTCCAGTCGCCCAGATCCGCCGCAACCCAGCCGCCTCAGACGATTGTGGTCGAGCGGCCTGCTGCGACTGTGGAGGTTCCTCGTTCAGATCAGCCGGCCCCGGTCGTCAAACCGCCCGAGACCCCCGGTATCTCGCGCCCTGAATCGGGGCCTAGGTTGCCCGAGTTTTCCGCCCCCAAGTCTCCGATTGCCGACAAGCCGCCGAGTTTGCCGCAACACGCCGATCTACCGTCGGCGCGTGATGAACAAACGGGACTGAGCCTGAAACCGGCGAGCTCGAGATCGGTCGAGGAATCGTTGTTGAACGAAATCCAACGCCCCAAGACGCCCGACACGCAGTCGCGTCCGCTCCCCGATCATCCTGATTTGCCGAAAATCCCTGAAGGAGAACGAGGTCAAAAGCCGTCTCTTCCCTCGATGGACAAGCCGGTATCGCCCTACGAACTGAAGGCCCCGGAACTTCCGACGCCGCCGATCCAGCGCCCCAGCATGAACCTCACCCGGCAAGACTTGGCGGCCATGATGGGAAGCGCGGGAAGTGCGGCCGGGATCGCGGGATCTGCGAATCTGGCGGCCCTCGTGGCGGCCAGCGGTCCGGCGGCGGCCGTGACGGCAGGGCTTGGGATCGCGACGATGGGGGCCAGTGCGTACCAGCAAGAGGTTGAGTCGCTGTCCCAGTTCTCACCCGAACTCGCGAAGGCCAACGCGGAAGCGGAAGTCAAAGAGACCCAGCGGTTGATGGAGCAAGCAAGGAAGTACGGCGAAATCGACGCGAAGGTTTCCAGTTTTTTGAGCAATGCCACACGAGGCGCGACGGCTGGATTTGACGATTTTCTTAGAAACATCTTTTCAAATCCCTGGTTTTACGTTCGACCATGGGAAGCGCTGCCAAGTGCAATTGCTGCAGCGGTCAAAGAAGGGATGCGAGAGGTCAAGGAAGTTGAAAGCCCAATCGAAAAATTCCTACGTGAGTTCGACCACCTGCCGATCCCTGAGGGCCTGATAGAAGGAGAATTGGCGTACGAGAGCGATCAACCTATGCCGGTTCTTAGCGGGATTTAATCGCAGTAATAATTCGGCCGGCGCAGTAAAGAACAGAAGAAATGGACCATGAAACAGAGGCGGCTGATAAACAAAAAATTGCCCCCATCATGCATGATGCTGATGTATCGCCGTTTGTTCTTTCCACCCAAAACGCAAGTATGCAAATTGCGGACAAGACAAGGGAGACTACCCCAAAAACAAAAAGGGGAAATGGAGCTTTTTTGATTAAATCGAACTCTTCTTTTACAGAGGTCAAAGTGATTCCGGCCTCTTTAGCGAATTCGTGAACGGCTTGATTGTTAGCGGCTTCAATGGTCCCGTGATACCATTTTCCGTTTTTATACTGCCCGGAAACTCGAAATTTCATCACCGCCGCCTTTCGCTAGAACACTCGTGAGAACCCCGCTAAGGTAGCCCCAATGGCCGACGCAATCAAGGATTCGACACTTTTCGGAAAAACGATCCGTTACGGCGAGGTGCAGTTCGGCGGGGTCGACGGTCCTAGCGTCTCGGGGGCGAATTGGCGTTATTCCGCGACTCCGCCCCAGTTTGCGATCCATGCCCAATCGATCCCTGACGATTCGGGGCGCGTGCAGGTCGAGCGGCGGGTTCGGCTCGAT
>JBITAD010000434.1:0-774 GCA_044439945.1 Blastopirellula sp. JB062 | reverse complement strand
CTCGATCTGGAATGCTATTTTTACGCCGAAAGCGTGGCGTTGCAGGAATCCCAGATGGCGGGACTGCAGAATGAACTTCTATCGCCCCGCAAGCAGTTAGTCCTGACCGGCACCGGCACCGGATATGACGGCGCCATCAAGGACGTCGGGTGGGGGCCGAAGCCGATTAGCTGCACGATCGAGCCGATCGGAAGGCAGGCGGCCCGGCTAAACTGGTCGATCGAATTCCAGGTCGCCCCCTGCGACGTCACCGACACCGACTTGCTCAATCACTTTAAAGCGGTCAGCTACGCCCAAAGCTACTCCAATGACGAAGAGGGATTGTTGACCCGAGTCACGCAAGGCTACTACGAGGTAGCGCCGCAGTTTTCCAGCGGTAAGCAATTGTCCGACCGGTTCCGCGAACAGTTGATCGTTCAGGTTCCGCCAGGATTTCGCAGAACCGGAAACGTATGGCAAGAATCGGCGGATAAATCGAGGATGGAATTTCAGCTTGTCGACGAACAGTTGCGCGGCGACGCGCTGCCGTCGTTGATCTCTCGCGGCGAAGGAACGTGGGGGATCGGATCGCAAGGGCCAGGGTTCGCCAAAGCGGTTCTGAATCTCGAGGCCGCCTTGACGGTCGCGCCAGGCGTCTCGCCCAGCTACAGCGCGTTGCAGTTTTTCTTGATGGCGGAACAAAAGCGAAAAGATATCCGGCAGGGATACCCAGCCGCGAACTTGGTTCCCGCTTCTTTTTCGATCCAGCGAGGGCTCTGGGATCGGGCCCGCACC
>JBITAD010000433.1:0-2559 GCA_044439945.1 Blastopirellula sp. JB062 | reverse complement strand
CGGGGAAGAACGAGAGAGACGTCGCGAAGGTTATGCTCGCGTGCGCCTTTGATCTCGATGTCGGTTACCGGCATAAGGGCCCATCCATGCGTCGATTTAGGCGAAAGTCAGCCAAACCCTTTATTCTAGGGGACGCCTGTATAGTGGCAACGGGGCGAAACCGATTCGCCCCGGCGACGGTCGCCAGTTTTTTCGTCGCCGACATCACGAAGGGGGGGACCCGCCAGGCATTTGGTTGCGAGCAGGGGGGTGCTCCGGTGGGCGATTTCAGGCCGTTTTCGCCCCGCTAGCGCCCGTCACCGGCCCATGATCAGCGATCATAGCCAAGTTGGGGCGCTTTAGCTGCCGTAAAAGCAAGTTCCCCAAACCGCGACGAAATTGGACCAACTTGACGACTAAAACGGAACTTCGACCCGCGATAGCAGTTCGGCAATTTGCTGGCGACCTTGTAAAGCGGGAGCGTTGGTGCGCGCCGAAACGACCGGGGTCGCCACATGCTGAACGTCGTCGGCCGTCACGAAATCGCGTCCTTGCAAAAAAGCCCAGGCCTGTGCGCAACGCAGCCATTGCAACATGCCGCGCGGGCTTAGCCGCCCCGCCAAATTGGGCTGAGCGAGTAGGGTCTCGGAGAGGTCGGCCATGTACTCTAACAGCACGTCGCCGGTCTGCACGGCGGCGGCACGCTGTTGGAGCTGAATCAGTTGCTGCCGGTTGAGTATTTCGGCGGAGGTCTCTTGATACCCTTCCAAAACGCCTCCTCGCGATTGCATCAGCCCGATCAAGTTCGCCCGATCGGGCGAACCGATGCTGAGCTTCATCGAAAATCGATCGAGCTGGGCCTCGGGAATCGGAAAGGTGCCGTGCAGTTCGGCGGGGTTTTGGGTGGCGATCACAAAAAACGTATCAGAGAGACGATAGGTGAGATTGTCGATGGTGACTTGATGTTCGGCCATCGCCTCGAGCAAGGCGCTTTGCGAGCGGGGAGTGGCGCGATTGATCTCGTCGGCCAATACGACGTCGGCGAAAACGGGCCCCTCATGGAACTCGAACTGCGACGTTTGCTGATTAAAAATGTTGAAGCCCGTGATGTCGCCCGGCAATAAGTCAGGCGTACATTGAATGCGAGAAAACTTCCCCCCGATCGCGCCGGCCAACGCTTTGGCCAAGGTCGTCTTACCGAGCCCCGGCAAATCTTCGATCAATAGATTGCCGCGAGCGAGTAGGCAAGCGATCACCAGTTCGACGGTATCGGGCTTGCCGCGTAAGCGATCGTTGAGCCGCGCCCGCAACTGCTCGAGAACGGCGGTCGCATCAAAATCAAGCGGCGTGGCGTCAGTCGCAGGGGGGGAACTTGAAGACACGATCTTTCCTTATGCCGACGGAGACTGGGAAAAAGAAGTCGGGGCGATAGGAGACGACGGGGAAGCTTCGCGAATCCGCCGCGGCGTCAACCAGGCGACCGCTTCGAGCGCAGCATGGCGAAGTTCGCTTCGCAGCGACGAACCGCCGTCGCCATATACGGCCTGCTGCCCTAATCGAGCGAAATGGAGTAACGATTTTTCCTGCGGAGCGAGCGATAACACGGCGGATTGAAACGACGCTCCAGCCCCCGGCGATTGGCCCGCTTGTTGAAGTCGATAGCGAATCAGGCGCTGAGTACGGGTCGCGATTTCGACCGGCGAACCGCTCAGCCCGCAACGCCAACTCCAGTAGAGCCAAACGCCGCGAAGTTGTCGGCGAAGCAAAAAGAGAGCGAGCGACAGACCGGCTGCGCCAGCCAAAGCGATCAGCCCCAGCAGCGCAAATCCAGCTCCGAAACCAGGTGCGGTTTCAGCCGAAATCGAGTCGGCGTCGGCGGACGGTATTTCAAATCCTGGCGTCGGTTCGACGTCGACCCACAATTGATCGGGAAGTTGAACTTGAGCCCAATAGTGAACGTCGTCTTCGCGAATGTCGGTTTTTCCGGTCATCCACGAGCGGTTCTCATTTTTGGCGTAATACCCCCCGACCAACCGGCTGGGATAGCCGAGCGAGCGAAGTAGCACCACCGCCGACGAGGCGAACAGATAGTCGGGACCGCGCCGCGACTCGATCAAAAAGTATCGTACCGAGTCAGGTTCGTCGGCCGGTACGATCGCTTGGGGATCATGGACGGCGTGCCCCTTTAGCCCATTGACCGTGGCCATGATTTGCGCCCAACCTGGCTCGGTTCCGGCGGTCCACTTTTTGACTAGCTCGGCCATCTCGGGAGGCAGAATCAGACCGCCTTGATCGTTTCGCAACTGTTGCAGGTTTTGTAACAAGCGTTCGTGTTGCGAGTCGCTTGCGCCAGCTTTGGCCAGCAGTTTCCAGGCGAGCTGGGGGTCGCGTCGCATCTTTTGGGCCAGCGCTTGGATATCGTACTGGGTGAAAATCAGCGAAGCGTCGGAGCTCCATCGCGGCGCGCCGAGCATCATCGCCTGCAGTTTGTCTGGATGCAATTTTTGCAATTGCGGGGTCAACGTTCCGGCGCCGCCGTTGGTCAACGAATCGGCGGCCATGCTCCGAAACTGTTCGAGA
>JBITAD010000432.1:0-2564 GCA_044439945.1 Blastopirellula sp. JB062 | reverse complement strand
GACCAGCGGCGCGACTGCGGCTGAGATAACCGGTAAAATACGGGCATGCGGCGCAGCTCGCGTGACTGTTGCGGTCGCCGCACGCGCTCCACTCGGCGAATTTGGAAACTAGCCGTTCCCAATCACTCGACAGGCTCTTAATAGTCGAAGTAGTTCAAGCAGTACCGCGCACTGCTAGCAAACCCATGCGACAAGATATGAATTCCGAAGAGCACCCCCCAAAACCGAGCGGACTTCAGGCCTTTCGCCGTGCGATCTTGCGCGGACTGGGTCTGGTGCTACCGCCGCTGTTGACCGTGCTGATCCTGATTTGGGTCCTTAGCACCGTTCAAAATTATGTTTTGACCCCGGTCGAGTCGACCGCCAGATATTTCGTCTCGATGGCGATACGCGACGTGCGCAAGACGATGCCTGATGCGAAGCCTGGCGACGAAAAAGCGATGCTAAACGACCAACTTTTCCATCGAACGGAAAACGGCAATTGGATTCCGGAATACGTCTATTCGACGGTTGAAGATAACCTGGTCGACCAACCGCTCCCATATTCCGGCGCGGCTTTCTACCAGGAATACGTACAAATTCGGTATCTCCAGCGGCGATATACGATCCCAGCTTTGCTCTGCGTTTTTGTGCTGGTGCTCTACTTCACAGGCAAATTTGTCGCCATCGGAGTCGGTCGCATCTTGTGGACCGCTTCGGAAAGACAAATTTTGCACCGCTTGCCGGTGGTGCGAAACGTTTATTCGTCGGTGAAACAAGTCACCGATTTTCTGCTAAACGAGCGCGAATTGGAATTCACGAGGATCGTGGCGGTCGAATATCCTAGAAAAGGAATTTGGTCGCTAGGATTTGTGACAAGCGAAAGCTTGTTAGACATCCGCAGCGCGGCCAACGAACCAGTGATGACCGTTCTGATTCCGACTTCTCCGATGCCGGCGACCGGATTTACGGTGAATGTCAAGAAAAGTGAGACCGTCGATCTGAACATTTCGCTCGACCAAGCCTTACAGTTCATTGTGAGTTGCGGGGTCGTGGTGCCAGACCATCAACAGAATCGCGATGCGGTTAATCGGGTTTCGTCACAAATTGCTGAGGCGCAAGCAGATAGTGTTGCTGATGCAGTCGAAGAATCACCCCCATTTGTGCAGAAATAGCCCCCTCTAACTGGCGGACAGTCTCGCGAACCGATTCCCCTTGGAGTATTCTGTCGGGGGATACGCAAATCGCGATATTATGGGCATCGCTTCGACTCAGGGCAAAATTAGAAGCGTATTGCTGAACTTTGGCACTCCTTATCTCACCTAAAATAATATGCCAGCAATTCGGATCGGAACGCGCGGGAGTCAACTCGCACAATGGCAAGCCAACTGGGTCGCTCACCAGCTTCGTGCCGGCGGCTCGGATGTCGAGATTATTCATATCGCCACACAAGGCGACGTCACCCAGGGGCCGCTCGATTCGATCGGCGGCCGCGGCGTCTTTACGACCGAGATTCAAGCCGCTCTTCTAGACGACCGGATCGACGTCGCCGTCCATAGTCTGAAAGATCTGCCGACAGAGCCTGTCAACGGTCTAAAGTTAGCGGCGGTTCCCGTGCGCGGCGCCGATGGCGACGTGTTGATTTCGCACAAAGCGAACGACGTAACAAGTCTGCCTCAGGAGGCGATCATCGGGACGGGCAGCATGCGCCGCAAAGCGCAACTGCTTCATTTGCGTCGCGATTTGCAGATACGCGATATCCGCGGCAATCTTGAAACGCGGCTACGCAAGCTCGATGACGGTCTCTACGATGCGATCATCTTGGCGGAAGCGGGTCTACGTCGCTTAGAATTGATTGAACGAATCCGTCACGTCATTCCCAAATCGCAGATGCTGCCTGCGGTTGGGCAAGGGGCGCTAGGACTCGAAATTCGCAGCGAGGACGCTCGCGCTGCGGAACTGCTAGCGGCGCTAAATCACGAGGACTCGTACTACGCGACGATCGCTGAACGTTCGATGCTCCGCAATCTGCGCGGCGGATGTCTGGCGCCAGTGGGCGCATGGGGGCGAATCGATCAGCAGAAGCAATTGCTCTTGCTCGACGGAGTCGTCGTGAGCGGCGACGGACATCATAAGATCACCGCTTTCGCGTGCGGTCCCGCCAATCGGGCCGAAGATATTGGGCGTCAAGTCGCTGATCAGCTCGCCATTCAGGGCGCGGAACGTTTGATTGCCTTCGCCAGAGCGACCGGCAATTAAACGGCCCGAAAAAATTGACGCTTGCGGCAACTCTTTCTGCTAGCGTCTGGCAAACCATGCGTGTTCGGCAAATTTTGCGGCCCCCGCTTCAGTTCCGCAATTCTTCAAAGCGCAGAAAAATTTAGCCCGTATCTCAAGTGGAATAGGGCACTTGCGTATTTCTTTGGGGCGTTTGCCCCCGATCGCATTCGTTTCGGCATGCCTATTGCTTCTTTTGAGCGGCGCCTGGGGGGGCGACTCACACACGAAGCGTATCGATGCCATACGGTCTATACATCGCCGCCGAAGGCGCCCAAGCCCAAGCCCAGCGGGTCGAGGTGATCGCG
>JBITAD010000431.1:0-2565 GCA_044439945.1 Blastopirellula sp. JB062 | reverse complement strand
CCGACCTCTACTACACCGCGTTTCTCTCACCGGCGAAGCTTCTGCGATACCGATCGCACCGTTTATCACGATCGTTCCGCCTATTTCTAAACAAACCGTCTGCGCTCCGGCAGTTCCTTTGCCTACCTACGACCTATGGTTAATTGGTTCCGTGCGTTGGCTGCGGTGATTCTTCCTTTCGCCATGTTTTCGTCATGACGCTTCCCCCAGACGTATTGGCCTGTCCTATTTGCGGGCAGGGACTAACCCCGCAATCCAACGGCTTAACCTGCGCATCATCGGAATGCGGCCATGTTTTTCCTTCATCGCGCGACGTACCGATATTAATAAACGAAGCGAACAGCATCTTCGACACGAACCGCTTTGAGGCGGACGAGGAAACCTTTTTTCGCTCCAACCATCCGCTCCGCGAGTGGATTAGCGAGCGACTTCCTGATTTGTCGATCAACGTTTCGGCCCAACGCAATTTGGAAACTTTGGTCCAGCTATTACAAGCTCGCCAATCTCCGGTACGCGTGCTAGTCGTCGGAGGCGGCGTAGTGGGGGCCGGGCTTGAGCAGTTGCTAGGAGACGGGTCGATCGAAGTGATCGAGACCGACGCCGCGTGGGGACCGCGGACGCAATTGATCTGCGACGCTCATAACCTGCCTTTTCGCGATGACGCGTTTGACGCGGTGATCGTGCAGGCGGTTCTTGAGCATGTGCTCGATCCGCATCGCTGCGTCGCAGAAATTTATCGCGTCTTGAAATCAGACGGTTTGGTCTATTCCGACACCCCGTTTATTCAGCAAGTCCATGGCCGACAATTTGATTTCACACGGTTCACGCGACTCGGACATCGGCGTTTATTTCGCCATTTCGAGGAAGTCGAAAGCGGCGTAACGTGCGGTCCTGGCATGGCGCTGGCCTGGACGGCACGGTATTTCATGATGAGTTTCTTTCAATCGCAACGCTTGCGTTCCGCCGCCAGTTTGGCGGCGCGGTGCAGTCTGTTTTGGTTGAAATACTTCGACTATTATCTGGCCCGCAAAAAAGCGTCTTTCGACGCGGCGTCCGCCTTTTATTTTATGGGACGCAAAAGTCCGTCAATTCTTAGTGATCGCGATTTAATCGCCGATTATCAAGGCGGCTTTTAGGGTGCGATCCCGCGAGCAAACGCAATCGCACCTACTCATGAAAATTCATCAGTAATATCGCCAATAGCTCTAGCGGCAGACCGACGACGTTCGATTGACTGCCGCTGACCAGTTCGATCCAATCCATTCGATCTTGCAAGCCGAATGCGCCCGCTTTCCCTTCCCATAAGCGGGTCTCTAGGTACGATTCGATTTCTTCGTCACGCAGCAATCGCATTTTTAAATGCGATTCGGCGACGTCGGCGACGACAAAATCATCAGGGCGACGCCAAAGGCAAATTGCCGTTACGACGGCATGTTCGCGACCGCGCAACGTCTGCAAAATCTGCCGGGCATGCTCGCGGTCGCGAGGTTTTCCCAACGGCAAACCGTCGCATTCAGCCAGCGTGTCGGCGGCTAAGATCAGTCCATGATCGGTTCCCTGTGCGACGTCGCTCGCTTTTTCGCGAGCCAAACGCAATACCGCGTCGCGCGGACTTTCGCCTGATCGCGGCGCCGATTCGGCATGATCGGCCGGCGGACAGACTTGAAAATCGATCCCCGCAACGGTCAACAGTTCGCGCCGCCGAGGTGAGCCGCTGGCCAAGATTAAGCTGGGATACATGCGTTGGTCTGGAACTAGAGGGCGTCTGACGCATAGAATCGAAGTTTTCGCGGGCTATTTTGCAATGACGATCATCCTATGAAGCACGCGTCTCCGCTAGTTCTTTACGAAGATAATCATTTACTCGCGATCTCGAAACCTGCATTGTTGGCGACAATGGGGGTTAAAGCGGGCGAACCGAGCGCCGTCCAATGGGCGAAAGATTATCTGAAACAGACTTACAAAAAGCCAGGAAACGTCTATATCGGGGTCGTCAGCCGAATCGATTCGCACGTGACCGGCGTCTTATTGTTAGCTAGAACTTCGAAGGCCGCGTCTCGACTCTCTGAACAATTTCGAGCTCGCACGCCTACGAAGGAGTATACCGCTTTAGTGCCGGTCGGGCCTAAGCTGCGCAATGGCGCGATGGTCGACCAGATTCGAAAAGAAGAGCGTTTACACCGGATGGTAATAGCGGAGCAGGGGAGCGACGCGGACCATGCCGAGCTAGAAATCCTCAGCCAGAAGCGACTTAGGAATAGTCAACTGCTCGACTTACGATTAGTTACAGGGCGAAAACACCAAATCCGTCTACAACTGGCCAGCCGTGGCGCGCCAATTTTGGGAGACAAAAAGTATGGGTCGACCGTTCGTTTTCCCGTCGGCATCGCTTTGCACGCTCGGCGGCTTCAGTTAACGCATCCTACCTTGAAAACATCACTTACGATCGAAGCTCCCCTTCCCGAAACTTGGAGCGACTATTTGTAACCAGGAAATGCCACGAATTGTAAAAAACCTGATTTTCCAGCTTCCGGCTCTTGAAGATTGCTAGAAGCGAGTAAAATC
>JBITAD010000430.1:1944-2576 GCA_044439945.1 Blastopirellula sp. JB062 | reverse complement strand
AAGACGTCGCAACCTGGGTACGACGCCTATGTTGCCGAAACAGGTCTCGACCTGGAATACATCAACTACGATTGGGAAATTTTGGTTCCCGATCCGGAAGCTCGTAAATTGGCGCGTACGCTCAATAAGGAAGAGCGGATTTCGCTGCCCGCTAACGAAGAAGAGTATCAGATATTGGCGGAGTTGCAGTACGAACAGGAGACGCGCGACAAAGAGATATTGCAACGCTTTTTGGCGACGCCCGAGTTGGTGACGAAAGTCGTCGACGAAGAATGGGTGAAGTTCAAACCGCAACCAGAAGACGAAAACCTGATCGAGTATTCGCCGGTCTCACGCTCTTCCTACAACGACGTCAGCAAAACCTACGTCTATTACCAGCCGATCTATTGGAAATACTCTTGCACGCTTTGTCACAACAATGACGTTGCGGCCGCCTTTCCAGCGGGGCAACCGGCGACAGAAGATCGTCTCCCATTTACCGTAGTCAAGATTACGAAGCCGGATGACGTAACCCAGTTGGCGTTGAACAAAAACTTCGCCTTCTTGGTCGCGACCGGCATTATCACCGTCGCATTATCGATGGCCGCTCTTTACTTAATCGTGAAGTACGTGATCGTGAAGCCGCTAAATCA
>JBITAD010000430.1:493-1934 GCA_044439945.1 Blastopirellula sp. JB062 | reverse complement strand
GTCAGCGAAGAAGTGACCAACGGCAATACCTCAGTTCGGGCCGATATTCGCACCAACGACGAGTTTGAAGACCTGGCTTCGTCGTTCAACAAAATGTTGCGTCACTTAATCGACGCCCAAAATCAATTGCATTTGGCCAACGACGATCTCGACAACAAAGTCGACGAATTAGCGCGCGTCAACGTGCAACTATACGAAATGAACCGGGTCAAAAGCGACTTTTTAGCGAATATGAGCCACGAGCTGCGCACTCCCCTTAACAGCATCCTCGGGTTCTCCGACGTGCTTAGCGGGATCGACAGCTTAAATGACAAGCAAAAAAGATACGTCCAAAACATCCAAAAGTCGGGACGTTTGCTGTTAGACATGATCAATGACATCCTCGATCTGGCCAAGATCGAGAGCGGACGGATGGAAGTTCGTCCTAGCGAGTTCTCGGTCGCCGCCGTCGTACGCGCCAATTGCGACATGGTTCGTTCGTTGGCGGAAGAGAAAAACCTCGATCTTGAATGCGACGTGCAAGATGGAGGCGAGCCGATGTTTCAGGATCAAACCAAACTGCAACAAATTCTGACGAACTTACTGTCGAACGCGATCAAATTTACGCCTGAAGGCGGACGCATTCTCGTACGCGTCTCGCGAGAAGATGCGATGATGAAGCTGGCGGTGCAAGACACCGGAGTCGGCATCGCCGAAGAAGACCGCGAAATCATTTTCGAAAAATTTCGCCAAGGCGCGGTCTCGCCTCGCAACAACGCGCTCACGCGCGAGTTCTCAGGTACAGGGCTGGGGCTGTCGATCGTGATGGAAATCTGCCGACTGCTCGACGGATCGATCGAGATGGAAAGCCAACTTGGCTCAGGCAGCACTTTCACGATTCGCATTCCTTGGATCGCCGACGAGGGGCCTGACCTATCGCAATCGACGTTTCGCAGTAAGCTTAACGATCTAAACAAGTCGAGCGGCGAGTTCCCGCGACTTCCCAGCCCAACGTCCGCTGACGGTTCGTCTAGCTCCAATTCGCCGGGCGCCGCTCCGTCGCAGCGTACGATGTCGTAGTCGCTTGCTATCGACGTCACGTTTACTCCATGATTCACCCCTAATTCGAGCGACGAAATATGCCGTTTGAACCCGAAGTTTCTCTATTCACCGACGGCGCTTGCAGCGGCAATCCTGGGCCTGGCGGGTGGGCGTTTATCTTGCGACACCATGGCACCGGCAAAGAGATGGAAGGCTCTGGCGGCGAAGAAGTCTCGACCAACAACCGGATGGAATTGCAAGCCGTAATCGAAGGGCTCGGCACGCTTAATCGCGCTTGCCAAGTCGAACTGTTTACCGACAGCGTTTATGTCGGCAAGGGCATGTCGGAATGGATGCCAAAATGGAAAAAAATCAACTGGCGACGTAAAGAAGGCAAAGCCTGGAAGCCGGTAAAGAACGA
>JBITAD010000430.1:0-483 GCA_044439945.1 Blastopirellula sp. JB062 | reverse complement strand
GGAGCGCCGGCGCAAGCTGGACGAACTGCTGTTAAAACATCAAGTCAAGTATACGCGCGTCGCCGGACATAGCGGGCACCCCGAAAATGAACGCTGCGACGAACTTGCCGTCGCAGCGTGTCAAAAGTATCGATAAGCGAGAGATCCGCAGATAGACAAGCGTCCTGCGGCAGCGTTATAGCTTGTCAGCCATCTCTTGAGCTTTGGCTTTGATCGCCGCGGGATCTTTTTCGGCGATCAACTCTTGGAATTCGGCCATCAACGCTTCGGCCTGTTGCGGCTTCGCCTCGCGCAGCCCTTCGATTTCTTCGAACAGCTGCTTCTTGTGCTTTTTCAAATTGCCGTTATTCGCAATCTGTTGCAGCGTTTCTTTCGCATCCGGCGGCGGAGGAGTGACCTTGACCGACTCTTCCCCCGACAAGCCGCAACCCAGCAAGCAAGTCGCCATCCAAAACAAAGCGACCGTTTCTATCCAACGCGACA
>JBITAD010000429.1:0-2580 GCA_044439945.1 Blastopirellula sp. JB062 | reverse complement strand
CTGGCGACGCTCGGCCCATTTCAGCCCGACCATGTCGATCAGCTTATCGATTCGTTCGCGACGAACCGACGCCGGCATGTCAAACAGACGACCGTAAAATTCGAGCGTTTCGCGAGCGCTCAGAAAGCGGTAGAGATACGACTCTTCCGGCAGATACCCGATACGTTCTTTAATGCCGACTTTCGACGGATCTTCGCCAAAGACCAACGCTTGGCCGCTTGTGGGGAAGAGCAGCCCCAGCAGCAGCTTCATGGTGGTCGATTTGCCCGAGCCGTTCGGACCTAGCAGGCCGAAGATTTCTCCGCGGCGCACCTCTAAGTCAAGCGCTTTCAACGCGCGGACTTTTTGGCGTCCCCAGAAATCGCGGTAAACCTTGGTGAGATTACGTGTTTCGATAACGATTTCGTTGGATGCCGCCGACGATGCCGCCGCAGAATCCATGGTCTCGGTCGTCGCCATAGAGGAGCTAAACCTGCCAATAAGAAGCGAGAATGATAAGTAGGAAAATGAATGACGCCGCATGCGTGCGATAGTAGAGCTAGCTCTTACCATCCTTGCTACGCATAAACATTGGCAATCGTTCGCCGCGCCGCGCCTAATTTTTTGTCCAAGCTTGGACGTGTATCAGGACTATGGCGTAAAAGATTGACTATAGATGCCCGAGGGGCTGATCGCAAGGAAACGAAGTTCGCTAAACAGGAGGTTTCACCCGATCTTCTTTGATTTGACCCACCGACCCGTATCTCCCGAATTACCTCCCCGGTTATCGCCGACCGATCTTGCCCATAAGCAGGGCTTGGGTTTGTAACGCGTGCAACGATTACAATGCTGATCGAGGTCGTCATGCAAGTCTTACAATCGGAAGCGGCTCGGCAATTTCGACCCTGGGCGCAAGTTGTTCTTATCAAAGGGAATACGTTTTTTGTCGATCGCTGTCGTAGTTTTGGCACGCTTTCTGCTTAACTGATCAGACAGAATCCTAGACGCGAAACCTTCCCGAAGTAGCGTCTCTCCGCACTCTCCGACAGAACTCCGCTGAGATCCTCGCCGGTTCGGCCTCCCGCAGCCAAGCCGGCTTTTTTATTTCTTGGCGGTCGGCTCGGCAGGCATCCCAACGACATCCGCACGCTGGGGCAGTAAAATCAAGGGAATGGACGGAAAACCTGAAGCATCGCCGCCGAGCGTCGAATTGGCGACTCCTGATATTCGCTCGTACGACGAAGCGATCGCTTTTTTGCTAGGGCGGATCAATTATGAGAGAGCGGCCGTCATTCCGTATCGTTCGCCCGAGTTCCATCTGGCTCGGATGCGGCGGCTTGACGAGCTATTGGGCAATTTGGTCGATCAATTGAAGATCGTTCATATCGCCGGCACCAAAGGCAAAGGTTCGACCGCGACCGTACTAAGCGCTATTTTGGAGGCGGAAGGGTATCAAGTCGGCTTGTTCAGTTCGCCGCACCTTGAACGTCTCGAAGAGCGATTTGCCGTCAATCGAACCGCTTGTTCGGCGGACGAAGCGACCCAATTGATTCGGACGCTTGCGCCGATCGTCTTGCAGATCGACGCCGAAAGAAACGGCGACGGCCCGACCTATTTTGAAATTACGACGGCCATGGCGCTGCTGCACTTCGTTCGACGCGGGGTTGATGCGGCGATTTTGGAAGTCGGTTTGGGGGGGCGACTTGATTCGACCAATATATGTCGCCCGCTGGCGGCCGTGATTACGTCGATCAGTCGTGATCATATGGCGCTGTTGGGCGATACGTTGGCCGAAATTGCCGCCGAAAAGGGGGGTGTGATAAAAAGCGAAACGCCGATCCTCTCTGGCGTCGACCAGGCGGAACCGGCTGCAGTGATCGAGCGAATGTCAGCTGAAAGGGGGGCGCCGCTTCTCGCAATCGGTCGTGATTTCGTCGTGCAGTCGCACGGCGAGCGAACCTTCGACCTGACTTGGCGCCAGGAAGAGAAGAGCGAAACGATCGCCGGTTTAATGTGTCGCATGGCCGGCAAGCATCAAATGCGTAACGCGGCGCTTGCCGTCATGACGGCTCGGCAGTTAGCGTCGCACGGCTTTAATATTCGCGAAGCGGCGATCCGACGCGGGGTCGCCGAGGCCGAACTTCCGGGGCGGATCGAGCGTCTATCGACCGCACCTAGCGTCTTTGTCGACGCGGCCCATAATGACGCGTCGATCACCGCTTTGATCGAAGTGCTTCAAGAGACCCGGGCCGAGCGTCGCCGTTTGGTGTTGGCCTTATCCAGCGATAAAGAGCATCGCGAAATTTTGCGACTGCTGTTGCCGCATTTCGACGAGATTTGGTTGACTCGATATTCAACGAATCCTCGTTCGATGGAACCAGCCGCCCTCGATGCGATCGCGATCCAACTACCGACGGGCCGCCGGTCGGTGATTCGACATGTGGTCGAAGATTCGCAGCAAGCGTTTGCGGCGGCGGTTGCGGCGACCGAAGAGCATGACTTGCTGTGCGTCGCCGGTTCTTTTTTCATTGCCGGCGAATTCCGCCGTTTCTTCCGCGAGCAGGCGACTGTTTAGCTTGATTCTCAGTGAGAAGTCGCCTT
>JBITAD010000428.1:0-2580 GCA_044439945.1 Blastopirellula sp. JB062 | reverse complement strand
TTCTCGCTTTCTCTCGGGCACGTATTCGCCGTCGGCGTCGTAAGAGGCGGCATTTTCTTCGACAAACGCCTGATACGGCTTTTCCGAGAGCTTATGCCGCGACTGATCGGCACGCGTTTGCCGCTCGGCTTCTTCAAAATAGCGAGCCGCCATCTGCTTGGCCGACGTATCGTCATGAACGGCTTCTTTCAGCGCATATCCGTCGTCGTCCGAAACTTCGACTTGCTTCTTCGGTTTGCTGCGAGCCGCCAATTTGGCGACAAACGGCGTATGACAGTCGGGGCACTTCACTTGCTTGCCGACATCCGCCGAGCGAATCATGACCCGGGTATCGCAGACGGGGCATACGACCGCTTCGATCGCTTCTTTATCCTTTGCTCCGCTCCGAATCACGCCGACCCCGCCAGGCTGCGGGACGCGCATCGCATGCTCGCAATGCGGACAAACGAACGACTCGCCGGCGGCCGTTGCGGCCGCTTGTAAAGGCGCGTTGCAGGAAGAACAGGCGAATTTCAAGATTTCCATGATTCGTCTCGACGATACCGCCCCTGACTGCCAACAAATTCGACTCGATCCACCATATCGAGCGAACGATGTGACTCAAGTCTATTTCTAACAAATCGCTAGCGCAGAAACGCTTGCGCGACATAAATCTTAAACCAATAGAGCAATTCCGTCTGTTTTTCGTTTGAAAGCGGCGCATATTTCATAGAATCATCGCCGGAACCGACGAAGTCGCTTGTGAGAAGTCGTAAGACGAACAAAAATAAGCAGTTTCGTCGAAACTCATCAGATAAGTTAGGGAGTCGCGTGCGTTTACTGCACGATTTGGAGCATCTGCCCCCCGAAATCTTGGGCGGCGCGCTCACCATCGGAAACTTTGACGGCGTCCACCGCGGGCATGCCAGTATCGTCGAGGCGATACGTCGACAAGCGCGCGCCGCACACGGCCCAACCGTCGTCTTTACGTTTGATCCGCACCCGGTTCGTTTGCTTCGCCCTGATCAAACCCCGCCGCCGCTTACGTGGACGCGTCGCAAAGCTCAACTGCTTGCGCAACTGGGGGTCGACGCGATGATCGCCTTTCCGACCGACATGGCGCTTTTGCAACTGTCGGCGGAAGATTTTTTCCAAAAAATCGTGGTCGACACGCTTCGCGCTAAAGCGATGGTCGAGGGTCCCAATTTTTACTTCGGGCGGAATCGACAAGGCGATACCGCGCTCTTGCGCGAATTATGCGAGCGGCATAAGATAACGCTCGAAATCGTCAAACCGTTGCAATTGCCCGGACAAGAACCGATCATTTCGAGCAGTCGCATCCGGCAAGCGCTTGCCGAGGGAGACGTCGAAACGGCGCGTCAAATGCTGACCGAACCGTATCGATTGCGCGGCATGGTCACCCATGGCGCCGGACGCGGAGGTTCGCTCGGGTTTGCGACCGCCAACCTCGAAGCGATCGATACGATCATTCCGGCCCCAGGCGTTTATGCCGGCTACGTCGTTCGACACGAGCTAACGCACGCCGCAGCCATCCATATCGGCCCCAATCCGACATTTGGCGAAGCGCAAGCGAAGGTCGAAACCCACTTGATCGATTTTGCCGGTTCGTTATACGGCGAACCGCTAGAGGTAGCGTTTTTAGCTCGACTGCGCGACGTTCAGACGTTTGCCGACGTGCAGCAACTGACGAACCAAATTCATCAAGACGTCGAAGCGGTAAAACTTGCTTACAGCAATTGGCTGACGGCGCGCGTCGTCTAAATATACGAGACAGGAATCATGAGCATCGACTGGAAACGACTCGCCGAAGCGATCCGACCGCACCAACGATTTTTGCTTACCAGCCATGTGCGGCCCGATTGCGACGCTTTAGGAAGCGAACTGGCGATGGCCGCCCTGCTGCGACAAATGGGGAAAGAAGCGACGATCGTCAACGCCTCTGAGACGCCGCCCCATCTTTCGTTTATCGATCCGACTAACGAAGTGCGCGTGATTGGGCGCGACGTTTCGGCGGCCGAATTGACCGGCGCCTTTGACGCGCTGATGGTGCTCGATACCGGCGCTTGGATCCAACTTGCCGAAATGGGCGAAGTGCTAAAAGCGTTCGACGGCCCGAAACTGGTGCTCGATCATCACGTTAGCGAAGACGACCTTGGCGCCGAGGTCTTTAAAGATTCGACATCGGAAGCGACCGGACGCCTTGTTTACGAAGCCGCCCAAGCCTGGGGCCTGTCTCTTGATCCGCAAACCGCTGCGCAACTTTTTACGGCGATCGCCACCGACACCGGCTGGTTTCGGTTCAGTTCGGTCAGCGCGGGCACCTATCGAGCGATCGCCGGCTTAATTGACGCCGGCGCCGTACCGTCCGCTATATACGCCGATCTCTACGAGCGCGACCGTCTGGCTCGCGTCCAACTTCGCGGGCTGATTTTATCGAAGGTCGCGCTGACCGGCAGCGGGCGTTTGGCTTACAGCGTAGCGCGGCGAGAAGATTTTGAAGCGACCCAATCGACGACCAGCGACACCGAAGATGCGATCAACATGATGTTGGTCATTCAAGGCGTACAAGCCGCCGTATTG
>JBITAD010000427.1:0-2583 GCA_044439945.1 Blastopirellula sp. JB062 | reverse complement strand
GTCAGAGGCTGGCTCCATCGAGACGGTCGCCGGTTTACGGAATACTGCAGGCAACGGAGTCATGCCGGACGGAGCGACGACGGTAAACAGGCAGCGATTCGCTTTGATCGCGCCGCCAGGCTCGAGCAAAAATAGCGAACCGGGCGCAACCGACGCGTCGGTCGTCTCTAGCCGAAACGCAAGACCGTCAAAAATGGCTTGCATGCGTCCGACGCGGACCAAATTACGATACATCGACATGGCGTTGACCGAGACGGTCAATTCCGGCGCGTATCCGATCGCCGCACGAAGCGTCAGTTTTTCGACGTCTCCATTTCCTTCCAGCAACAACGGGGCGTCAATACGAGCCGACCCGTTAAAGCGAAACTCGATCGTATCAATTTTGTCGTCAAGTTTCGCGAGCGTCACGGCGTCATAAATTTGAGCGGCGCTGGCCGTGTTGACCGTGATGACGTTCGCCATTTCAGCGGCTGCGGCAGGCTGCATCGGCAACGAAACGGCCGCAGGCTCCGACATTGGGGTTTCGCGAGTTGTCGCGGCGTTCGTCGCGTTGCGCATTGCGCCCATCGGGTCGCTATTGTCGGGAAGCAGAATGTTGCGATCGTTGCGTTGGCTGCCGGCCGGTTGCGTCGTCGTCGGATTGCCGGGCGTATGAAAACCGCTGGGATCTTCAAAGCTGAGATCCGGCAGCATTGGATTGCTGCGCGCCGACCAAACGGCGTCGAACACGAAAAAGATGGCGACGAAGGTCAAAATGGGCGCGATCCAGGGGAAGTGTCGCTCGACGATCGTCGGCGGTTGGATGTCGGCGGCGATCGTCATGCCGCCGCCATGTTGCAGACGCAACCCCAAGTCTTCGCAATAGAGCAACATCTCGGCGATGAATTCGGCCGGAGTTTGATAACGGTCTTGCGGATTTTTGGCGGTTAAGCCCCCGAGCAACACCATGATTTCGTCGGGCAAATCGTCGCGCAGCTCGCGCGGATCGAGCGGTTCGTCGCTGCTATGGCTAAGCAGCTTTTGCAGAACCGTTCCTTCAGGAAACGGAGGTCTGCCGGTCAACATGTAGTAGAGCGTGCAACCGAGCGAGTAAAGATCGCTGCGCACGTCGGCTAAACGAGGATCGCGCGCCTGCTCGGGCGAGATGTAGTCGAACGTGCCGAGCGTGACGCCGCTGGCGGTCAAATCGCCGTCGCCGGCGTCGACTTGATGGGCGCGAGCCAAACCCATGTCGACCAGTTTCGCCACGCCGCTTGAGTTGATCAAGATATTGGAAGGCTTGATGTCGCGATGCACGATATCGCGTTCGGAAGCGTGATGCAGCGCTTCGGCGATTTGCAACGTGTAGTCTAGGGCCTGCTCGACCGGCAACGGGCCGTCGCGATCCACCAGGTCTCGAATATTGAAGCCTTCGATGTACTCGAAAACGATGTAGTTCCACTCGTTGTCGGTACCGACGAAGTAAACCCGGGCGATGTTCGGATGATCAAGTCGAGCCGCGCTTTGCGCTTCGTTCCGAAAACGGCGAACCGTTTCTTCGCTGTTGTTATTTTCGCGCGATAAGACTTTGATCGCGACGTCGCGCCCCAGCAGCGTATCGAATCCGCGAAAGACGGCGCCCATGCCGCCCGCGCCGATAAACTCGCGAAGTTCAAAATGCCCCAGCGTTCGGCCCACTAAGTCGCTACGGAGCCAATGGCTGTTGATTGGGCGAATCGTCGAGCCGCCATTTTTTTCGTCGCGGTCGCGAGCCGAGATGACCGTTGCTTGCTCTTCGGTCGTCATCAACATTTCCGGTGCGGCCGTCGAAGGCAGATCGCGCGCAGACATGCCCTGCTTCTCGCGTTGCGATGGAGCAGGCGAGGTGCGAGATTCTGGCGTCACCTTGGAGTCGGACATGTCAGAGCTTACGACCGCAATAACGTTGGATAAGCAAAAAGCGGTTGACATTGGAAAAGGGGAGCGAGATGCCGAAGACGAGACGAAACGGCATACGTCCATAGCTGATTCTAGACGCGGCGGCGGAATCGTCAACCGAATGTCTCGCCTGCAAATGACTTACGCCAAATCGAAGCGGCTCAACACGACTTCAGCGATTACGCGGTTCCTGTCGATTTCCCCCATTCGCGGCGGTTGGGGCGGCGTTAGACCAGGTCGCCGGCGTAGATTTGACAATAACTCTCGTAGCGGCGAACGTCGAGAAATCCGTCGGCCACGGCGGCTTTTACGCCGCACCCCTCTTCATGGGTGTGCGAGCAGTCGGGAAAACGGCATCCGCTAATAAAAGGACGCAAGTCGCGGAAAAAACCGGCCACTTCTTCCGGAATCACGTCCCACAGTTGGAACTGGCGGATACCGGGCGTATCGACGACGTGCCCGCCCGACTCTAGCGGAACCAGGCTCGCCGTCGTCGTCGTATGGCGGCCTTTGTCGGTCGTTTCGCTTACGTGGCCGACGCGTAAGTTCAGGCCGGGCTCGATGGCGTTTAAAAGAGTCGACTTACCGACGCCGCTTTGTCCCGAGAGTACGCTGGCGCGTCGCCACGACGGAGACCCCTTCGTTCTCGACGAGGCGGGTTCGGAG
>JBITAD010000426.1:0-2584 GCA_044439945.1 Blastopirellula sp. JB062 | reverse complement strand
CTTGAAGGCGACGATCGAGCGCCAAAAGCGTTTGGCCGAATTGGTCGGCAAACCGGCGATGCCGCTATCGGCCGAAGCTTGGGTTAACGGCGCGCCGCTGACCGACGAAGAATTGAAGGGCAAAGTGGTGATGCTCGACTTCTTCGCCATTTGGTGCGGCCCCTGCATCGCGACCTTTCCGCATCTGCGCGATTGGAGCAAAGAGTTCGGCGACGAAGGCCTGGTGATCATCGGCGTGACCGGTTATTACAACTACGGCTGGAACGAAGAGAAGATGGCGCCGGAACCGTCGCGCGGCGCCGAAGTCTCGCCCGAAGACGAGCAAGCGATGCTGCAAAAATTCGCCGCCGCGCATGAGCTGAAACATGTGTTCGCGATCGATCCCGACGGCAAGATGGCGCAGTATTACGCGGTCAGCGGAATTCCGCACATCGTCTTGATCGGCAAAGACGGCAAAATCGCCATGGTGAAAGTCGGCTCGGGCGAAGCGAACGCCAAAGCCTTGGAAGCCAAAATCAAAGAACTGATCGGCGAAAGCTAACCGATCCGTCTTTTCGCCTAATAGATCAACGCGAGCCACGACGCCGGCATGATTGCCGGCGTCGTTTCTTTTCAAGCGGTTCTCAGCTATGCACGTTCGGACTGACGGCGAACGATCGCAGCCCGCTCGCGGCATGGCGTCGTTCTATGCCGGCCCGGGCGTCACGCTCGTCAAACGGCACAAGCTCCGGCAGATCGTCTAGCAAGGCAAGCACGTTGTTTCGGATCGTCGCCGAGATTTCGCCTAGCGGCAAATGGTTCAGGCGGCGATGACAAAACGGGTTTTGCAATTCGACCCCAATTTGATCCAAAGCTAACAACGGATAGGCGACCAGTAAGGTCAGCAGCGGCGTAAACATGCCGACCATGTCGACCAGCGCGATCGGAAGAAACAGCAGGTAGAGAAACAAAAAGCGGCGGATTTTGATCGAGAACGCAATCGCCAGCGGCGTGCGTAAGATGCGTTCGCATCCGCCGATGTGATCGATCAAGCGAACTCTCTCTTCCTCGGCTTTGAGAAAATAGAACCGGTCCATTTCGCCAGAGTCGACGGCGGTACGTAGCAATTCGGAAATACGTCGAATCACGTACAGCGGCATATGCTGCGACTGGGTCAAGCGTTCCGTTTCGACGCGGCCGACCAGGTTCTGCAGGTCTTCGACTTCTTCGAGCGTTCGTTCGTTCCGCAAGCTATGGCGGCAGACGGCCGAAAAAGCCGCTACCCAACGTACGTACGAGTCGCGCCATTGGCGATCTTCGGGGCCGTACATCGCGCCGATTTGCGCCAAGTTGCGCGACTGATTGACGATACCGCCCCAGATTTTTCTCGCCTCGTACCAGCGATCGTAACCGGCGTTCGTGCGCAACACCAACAGCAGGGCGAGCACGGCGCCGATGTACTCGTAATGCGAGTTCGCCAATAGATGAGTCATGTCAAAGTAGGTCATCAGCGCCGTTACCAAGCCGGCGAAGAGACCAAAGCCGATCAACCGTCCCAAGATGAGCGGGGTCGCTGATCCGCGCAACTTAAAGACTTCGAGCCAAAATTCTTGTCCTAACATATGAATATCTTCGCTCTTGAGTAAAGAGTTTTTCGGTCGTGTGATACGGAAAGTCGGGCGACTAAGAGATGGCGAATACCGAATAATTCGTTCGCCGCAAAATGCCGCTGCCAAAGTGACTAAATGGAATGCCCAACCAGGTCGACGGTCGAGAAATTCCTAGTACCAAGAGGTCGGCTTCCCACTTGGTCGCATATTTTGCCGCGGTTCGGCTGGGAGAACCCGGCAAGCAGCCAACCTCTAAAGAGTCAATCCGCGAGCGGCAGTATTGCGACATCGCGCGAAAAGCGTCTCCTTCCGGATTCGCCGCATCGCCCACGCAAAGCAAGCGAAATTGTTTGCCAAGGTACGACGCGCACGCCATAAACGTTTTGATCGCTCGACTGGCCGAACTCGATCCGTCGTAGATCAGCAACACTCGGGTGAGTTGCGAGGGCGGCTTTCGCAAGACCAGCAGCGGCTGGATGCTGCGCTGGGCAAGCTCGACCAAATCTTGAACGGATAAGCCCGACTCGTGCCGATGCATGTGTTTACGAAACGAGACGATCGTCAGATCGCTGTATTTCGCTTCTTCGACAAGCAGTTCTAGCGGGTCGCCTTGGACGTCATCAATTTCGTAGGGGACGTTGCGGCGGCGACATGCTTCGACAAACTCGTTGCACGCTTGCTGCTGGCGGCGACGAGATAGCGTAAGTCGAACCGCTTCGACCCCGGCGTACGCCGACGTTTCTAAAGCGGTTTTTTGGGTTAGTTGACGCGTATCGAGGATCGAGACGCCGCGAATTTTCGACTTGCTTAAACTTGCTAATTCTACGGCGGATTCAATCGCGATTTTCGTTCGACTCGAGTTGCACAAATGCACAAGCAGGTTTTTCATCATAAAGACGCCGGGTCTATAAATACCATGGAATTAATGGCAGAAGGGGCGTGTTGATGATCTCTTTGGCTTGCGTGGTAAGCGAGAGAGACGGATCTGGCCTGGA
>JBITAD010000425.1:0-2585 GCA_044439945.1 Blastopirellula sp. JB062 | reverse complement strand
CACCTCGATTGTCGACGGTTGGCACGGCGATCAATCTGAGACCATTTTGATCGGCGACGTTTCGCCCGAAGCGCGCCAAGTGACCCAATGCGCTTTTGATGCGATGCATGCCGCCATCGACGCGGTCACCCCTGAGTGCAGCGTGGCGACCATCGGTCGCGCCGTCGTCGCCGAAGCGAAGAAATATGGTTATGGAGTCGTCGAAGAGTATGTCGGGCACTCGCTGGGACGGCGTTTTCATCAAGAGCCTTCGATCCCGCATGTGCCGACCCGCGCGACCCACTCCGTTTTTCTGATGCCGGGGGTCTGCTTTACGATCGAACCGATGATCAATCTCGGCACGCACGAAACGGTCTTGGATCGTCGCGACGGCTGGACCGTTCGCACCAAAGACAACAAGCTGAGCGCTCAGTTCGAGCATACGATCTTGATGACCGAAGATGGCCCCGAGATCTTAACGCTCACTCAAAACGGTCCCCAAAGAGGGCACCAGTTCTAATCGCCGTCCGCGATTGGCCAAAGTTCAATCATGCCGCTAGCACTGTGCCAGCGGCATTTTTTTATGTCCCTAGAGCACGCGATTCAAAATGCGGCGGCCGTCTCGTTCGGCTTTGGCCGGAATCGGTCGGCGGCCGTTTAAATACGCTTGCTTCCCTAATCTGCCGAGCGGCGACGAAATCTGCGGCGATCGCCAAATTTATGGCAGCGGCGCTTCACTTCCGTCCCCTAAGATTGCCGATGGAAAGAGCAAGCAGGCGAAGCGATATCGATCATCTACGAGCACGCAATCTGAGGGAGAACAAGGATGTTCTGCAGCGAGTGCGGGGCGGAAGCCCATGGCAAGTTTTGCTCTCAGTGCGGTCACTCTTTGCAAATCGCGCCGCCGACGACCGACGATTGGGAAAATGACGTCCGGTACGAGGCGATCGTCAACGTGCCGCAGGTTCGCCAAGTGATTGCCCGACATGCCCAAAATGCGAAAAAAAGCATCTCCGCCGAAGCTTTTCTCGCCATCTGCGACAAAGTGATCGACTCGCCGATTTCTTACGCCGGCTTGGCCGAAGTCGTACAACCGATGTGGGCTCGCGCCGGCGTCCGCACCGGCAAAGAGCGAGACGAGCAAATCGCCGCTCCGATCGGACGAGTCATTGCTCGGACAGTCTGCAGCTTGGCGAAGCAAGGCCAACCGATCCAAGAGGTTCGCCAAGGAGACGGCGGTTGCCTAATCACGGCCGAGTTCCCCTCCACGATGCTCGCGATGAAGGGAGAGCTGAAGATCTCCATCGTCCGCGCCGAGCGGCAGACTTTCGTCGGCGCCGAGACTCTGATTCCTGGGCAACTTTTCGACTGGGGGAAAAGCGTCAACGCGCTGGCGCAACTTTTCGCCGATCTGCGCAGCGAAATGGACCTGCCCCCGTCCGCATCTCAACGAGCGGTCGCCTAACGGCGGTCAGCCACGCGAAAAGTCCCCGAACAAGTCTCGCTAAACTGCGAGGCATTTCTTTCGTTCAATCAGGCCCGGGCAATGGGCGGCGATTTGCTAGAGCTGGTTTCAAAACTGTTTCGTGCCCGAGATTTTCTGATTTTGGCGAAATGCAAGGAGGTCGAAGCAGGTCGCAGAAATCTGGAAATCGAAGCCGAAATAAGGTTTTTAACAGGCTTTAATAAGAACAGGCCGCCAATAAAGGACGCGGGACAACCGATGCACGCACGTGTCCTGTCCTGCGGTCCCACGTTGCATCGGATCGGCCAGACACAAACGCAACCCATTTGGAATAAAAGACTTACGACCAAACAAACTCTGCGCTGCCTGAAGGAAGCAAGCCCCCCCCATAGAGCCAGTTCATCCGTAACCTAGAGTTGCAGATGAAACTCGGCGTAACCATCACTCGATAACGACAGGGCTAATGAATATTTTTCGATCTCGCCAACTAACGATCGTTTCGCTTTTCGTCTCTTTTTTGGGCGGCAACGCGATGGCTCAAACATGGCCCGCCGACCAAGCTCAGCTTGGGGAATCGGTAAAAGAACTGCTACAAAAAAACGCCATCCCAGGCGCCATCGTGCTGATGCGGCAAGGAGACCGACAATGGCTCCAAGCGTTCGGCGTCGCCGATCTAAAAACGAAAGCCGCGATGCAAACCGAGATGTCGTTTCGAATCGGCTCGAACACCAAAACCATGACCGGGGTCGTAATTCTGCAATTGGTTCAAGAGGGGAAACTCAAGCTAGACGACAAAGTTTCGCAGTACTTCCCGAACGTTCCTCAGGGAGACGCGATCACGATCGCCGATTTGCTCTCGATGCGCAGCGGAATTCCGACCTATAGCGAGCTGAAATCGTTCAATCAAATATTGGACGAACATCCGCAGCAGTCCTTCGCCCCGCAAGAACTGATGGAAATGGGGATTGAGCAAAAGCCGATGTTTCCGCCGGGAACCGAATACTTTTATTCCAACACCAACTATGTCATGCTTGGCCTGCTGGCCGAACGCTTGACCAAGCTGCCGCTGGAAAAAGCTTATCAACAGCGAATTTTTGAACCGTTAAAAATGCCCCGCACGTTGCTGCCGGCCCAAAACGAT
>JBITAD010000424.1:371-2586 GCA_044439945.1 Blastopirellula sp. JB062 | reverse complement strand
TTAGAAGGAAGTCGCGAACGGCTGTTGAAGCAACTGCGAGAGGAGATGCTGGACGCGTCAAAAACGTTGCAATTTGAAAAAGCGGCGAAACTGCGGGATGAAATCGACATGCTGCAGCGTCTGGACGAACGCGGCGAGTTGGAAACGCACGCCCAGCCTGAAGTTTTCTATATCGATCCTAAGAAAGGCTTGGCCGGTCTTCGCAAAGTCTTGCAGCTGTCCGAAACGCCGCGATCGATCGAAGGAATCGATATCGCCCATTTGCAGGGAGGCGAAACAGTGGCGAGCTTGGTCCAGTTTTTAGATGGATTGCCGTTCAAGCCGGGTTATCGCCGCTACAAAATAAAGAGCGTTGCAGGCGTCGATGACTTCCGCAGCATCCATGAAGTGGTTGCGCGGCGGTTCAAAAAATTGCATGCCGAAGGCGAAGTTTTTCCTGATTTGCTGCTGATCGACGGCGGCAAAGGGCAACTAGCCGCAGCCGTAGCGGCGTTTCGCGATTTGCAAATCGAGCCGCCGGCGTTGATCTCGTTGGCCAAAAAAGAAGAAGAGATCTTCCGTCCTGGCCATTCCGAGCCGTTACGACTAAGTCGACATGCTTACGCGTTGCGATTATTGCAATACGTACGCGACGAATCGCATCGCTTTGCGCAGCATTACCACCATATTTTACGAAAGAAGAGCACTTTCGACGAATAAGGGGGCTAGTTGGCGTGCCCTTGCTCTAATTCTTCGGCCGTCGCTTGGCGCACTTCGCGCACGGCGACGTCAAAATGAAGCGTCATGCCGGCGAGCGGATGATTGCGGTCGACGATCGCCGAGTCTTCGGTCACTTGAGTGACGACGGCGGCGAACTCTCCTTCATCTTCCGTTTCCAGAATAAGTTCCATGCCGACCTGCACTTGGCTAGGGTCGTCGAAAGCGGCCAACGCGATTTCCATGACGTCTTCTTCGTCATATTCGCCGTAGCCGTCGGCAGGCGGAATGACGACCTGGAATTCGTCGCCGATCGATTTGCCGTCGAGCGCGGACTCCATGCCGGAAATCAATGCGCCGATGCCATGCAGGTAGACGAGCGGTTCGCCTCCGCTGGAGGTGTCGATAATCTCGCCGTCGTCACCCTTCAATGTGTAATCGATGGCGACGACCATGTTTTTTCCGATTTTCATCATGCTGACCTACTAAAGAAAGATTGCATGTAGTCTAAGTGCCGGAGACGCTTCAAGCTAGTTGCAAAAACGGGGGAAAATATAATTGCTTCTTTGAATTGGCGTCGTGATATGTCGGTTTTACAGGCTATTCGTGGGGCGCCGCGAAAAGATTGGGTAATCGGACGGGTTCCCTTTTCCGTTTGCGGTAAGCGAATCGATAAGAGAAATGCGGTTAGCACGGAAAGAGGTCGCAATTTCGCCACGGAGGATATTTATGTCAGTACGTTCGCAATATCACGATTCCAACGATCAATTCGCTTTTAATGACGATCGGTCCGGTTTCGCCACTTTCGCCCTCGTGTTGCTAGGCATTGCCGCTGGCGCCGCAGGCGGGATGTTCTTCGCTCAGCAAGATTTTCATCGAGAGCTCTCTTCGCTCAAATCTGAGCTAAAAGAGTCGCGGCAGGAGATTCAACTGTTGACCGGTTATGCGGATGACGCGCAACAGACCAATTCATTGCTAGGTCAATTGCGTCGTCAGCGTACGGCCCTTGCCGAAAATAAAAAATTAGCAGGCGAACTTGAGCAGACGCTTGCCCAAGTCAAGTCCGCCGCCGCTCGCATCGCCGATGCGAAAGAGGTTTTGGGAAGATTTGAAGATTTGCAACTGCAAATCGTAAATCAACAATGCCTGACCGGCGAACTCGCCGCATCGCTTGATCAGCAAAAAGGGATTCAGTATCAACTAATTGATTTGGCCGCTGACCATGATTTCGCCAAACGTTCGCTCGACTCGCTAGAGAATCAGCAGGCGAAATTGCGGCAGATCGGCGTCGCCGTCGCAGAGTCGGAAGTGGCCGTCGACCAGGTCGCTGACGTGCTTCGCAAGCAGTCGCAAATGCAAGAAGACGTCGCTTCGGCGCAGTATACGCTTGGTTTAGCCGCCGAAGTCGCCGCTCAATCAGCCGAACTGCAAGGCGCTTTGGTAGATAATCGCCGCACCACCGGGGCAGCGCTCTCGGCTCTCGACGAAATGGTTTGGGTTTGCGAATACTTGAACTCGC
>JBITAD010000424.1:0-361 GCA_044439945.1 Blastopirellula sp. JB062 | reverse complement strand
GACCACGCATTCGACTTTGCAACAGGTAGATGCGATCTATCAAGACGCGGCCGAACTGCATCAATCGATCGGCAATTTGGTCAAAAACGTCGAAACGATTCAAGGTTTGAATCAGTCGTTGTCGGCGGTCGTGACGACCTCGGTCGGTATTCGCAGCGGTTTGGCGGAGATCATGCTGTTGGAACCGGCGGTCCGACAGTTGGCCAACAGCCACCGCGAAATTCAGCAGCTTGTTAGCGATACGGAGCATGTCGACGTAGATACGCGAGCCAAGCGTTTGATCGTCGAGCATCAAGAAAAATCGCAAGAGCCGGTTTTTGTAAGCCAAAAACCGTAAACGAGTCGCCGTGGCAAGGTGAAG
>JBITAD010000423.1:1013-2587 GCA_044439945.1 Blastopirellula sp. JB062 | reverse complement strand
GATCCTCTCTGGCAGCAGTACGACGCGCCGGAAGAAGCTCGGCAAGATACGGCGACGCTGCACATTCATCCGCTCAATTGGCCTCGGCATCAATACTTTTGCTGTTGCGTCGACGACGTCGATTGGTGGGAAAGTTCAGAACGTCTCCGCATGAAATTGCACTCGCTCGGGGTGCCGCATCAGTGCGAATTGGAAATTCGCGGCGGCGGGCACGGCTTCGGTTATTACTGCCAGATGGCGCCGCGCGTGATCGATTTCGTCTACGAAAGCCTCGAAAAAGAACGCCGCCGGGTCGTCTAAAGCGACCGTCGATCTGGTTTCGCGCACCACATCGATTGTGATATCGTAAGACAAAATGCAATATTGCGAAGAAGAACTCGAAAGCCTGCTGCATGACGCGACTGCTGCTGATTATTCCCACGCTCGACCGAGGGGGCGCCGAAAAACAACTGACTCTGCTGGCCGCCGGCTTACCTCGCGACCGGTTCGACGTGCATGTTTGCTTGTTGACGCGCAGCGGTCCGCACGCCGAAACGCTACGCGCCCATGACGTGCCGATTCACGAAATTCACAAACGTCGCAAACTCGATCCGCTGGCCTATCTCCGGCTAAAAAAAGAGATCAAACGCTTGCGGCCCGACATCGTGCATACGTGGATCTTCGCCGCCAACGCCTATGGCCGTGCGGCCGCCAGCGCGGCCAAGGTTCCGCACCTGATCTGCGGCGAACGTTGCGTCGATCCGTGGAAACAAGGGTACGAACTTGCAATTGATCGCTATCTCGATCGCAAGACCGATAAAATCGCGGTTAACAGTTCCGGGATTCAAGAATTCTATGTCGGCAAAGGACGCGCCGCCGAGAAGTTCGTCGTCATCCCGAACGGCATCGACTCGACGCCGCCGCAAGCTTCGCTCTCGCGAGAGCGACTGCTGCGTCAATTAAACCTTTCGTACGACGCTCGACTGCTGGTCGCCGTCGGTCGACTTTGGCCGCAAAAGCGTTTGAAAGATCTGATTTGGGCGGTCGATATTCTCGGTCGCATTCGCCAAGACGTGCATTTGCTGGTCGTCGGCGACGGCCCGCAACGAGATCGACTGGTCAAATTCGCCCGACAAACCAATACGCAAAATAACGTCCATTTTCTTGGCGCTCGCGATGACGTTCCGCAACTGCTTGCGCATGCCGACTGCTTTGTACTTGCCAGCGGATACGAAGGCCAATCGAACGCGCTGATGGAAGCGATGGTCGCCGGCGTTCCTGCCGTGGTTAGCGATATCCCAGGCAATCGCGACTTGGTCATCCCCGACGAAACAGGCTACCTCATTCCCTTGGGGCAAAGAGCCGAGTATGCCCGGCAGGTCAATCATATTTTAAACGATGACGAACTTCGTCTGCAGCTGGGCAAAGCGGCCCAAGCGCGGATAGCGGCCGAGTTTTCGATTCCTCAGATGATCGAACGGCATATCTTGATGTATGACCAAGTCGCTTCCGCCTAACCCCCCCTTCTACGGCGAAATCGCCCTATTTCGGCGCCGATTCGATTTTCGAGTTACACTTAACGGTTACTCTTTCTC
>JBITAD010000423.1:0-1003 GCA_044439945.1 Blastopirellula sp. JB062 | reverse complement strand
CTTTCTCTATCGAAAAGGACTCGGGAGAGCTGCATGCTCATCGCCAATTGCCCCCATTGTCACGATCCGATCCGCATCCCAGGCGCCGCCGACGCTTCGTCCCGCGTCCGTTGCCCCTGGTGCGAAGAGAGCTATCTGCTGGCCGACGTCTTCGAGCGATTGCCCCCTTTGGTTGAAGTGCTGGAAGGCCCCGGCAGTGCGACCGAAGTTGCCATGACTGACGGCGACGACGAATATCAGTTAGCCGGCGCGGCGATTCCGGACTTTCAGTTTAAAGAGTCGGCCGGCGCCGGTTCGAGCGTGCCTCCGATGGCCAAAATCGAAGGCCGTTCCGCTTCGACGGTGCGACGTCCCGCCAAACCGACGTCGAACCCGATTTGGGAAGCGGTCAAAGTGGTCGGCGGCGGCGCCCTTGGCATCTTGATCGCCATGTTCGCCGTGATGTGGATCTCAGGCGACGATAAATTTCACCTGATACCGTTTCTTCCTTCGTACGCCTACTTTGCGGTTCCCGAGCAATTATGGACCGACGACATGCGTACCGCAGCCGGCAAACCAGAAGACGAAGCTCCCGACGCAACTTCCGACGAGACCGCTAGCCAACCCTTGCGGGTCAATAAAGAGCCTCAAACGAACGAAGCTCCGTTGGAGGACGAAGCGAGCGTTTCGACCGCCGTCGAAAACGGGATGAGCAGCTTGGGCGCAGCATTTAACGAGGCGAAAAATCGTGGCGACGCTCCGCCTCCGCAATTGGGCCAATCCGATTTTGTTCCGCCGCCGGAGCCGCCGATCGTGGTCAAACCGAGCCCAGCGGTCGATGCCGATTTAGCGGCTGAATTTTCGGAAGTAACGGGCGAGATCGGCCCAATCGGAGCCGAGATTCCTGCCGAAGAAGAACCGGAACCTGTCAAACGGCGCGAGCCGAACATCTCTCTCGATCCGGAAGATAAGTAAACGCTAATTCGGTTTACGGCGTTTAATAACCTACCGCGCCTCCGCCGCT
>JBITAD010000422.1:0-2588 GCA_044439945.1 Blastopirellula sp. JB062 | reverse complement strand
AGTTCTCCGTTGGAGGTAACGTCATGCAAGACGGAATGGTTGGGGCCCCAAGGGTGAACCTTTAATTCTCCTCCGTTCGCGAAGTTCATTAAATGCTTGGGCTTTAGGCCAGGATGACTGATTCCGCGCCATCGATACTGGCCTGGCGAAACCAGTTTGCCGTTTTCATCGAGACCGTCCCAGCGCACGCGCTGCGTTCCTGCGGAAGCCAGTTGACCTGACATCAGATTACGAACTCGCTTTCCATCTTGATCTTCGATCACGATGGTCGCTTTCCCATCGAAAGGCTGTTGAAATTCGACCCAAATTTCGTTCTTCCGTTCAGTCACCTGGCGTTCGTATTCCGACAAAGAATAAGCCGCCCAGTCTTCTGGACGCCTCGACAATGGGCGAAAAACGGCTCGTTGATCGACGTGAGAAATTCGCTCTCGCTGAGCGCTGCCTTCTTCCCACGACAATGAGGCGCCCCAGCGGAACGCATTCCAATCCGAATCGCGATCATCCAACAACGAGACGGGAACCTGAAAGTCAAATCCACGATCCGTAACGAGAGCGCTTTGAGAATTCAGCACGATCGCTTTCGTAGCCGCTAGGCCAAGTTCGATTGTTGGCAGCGGGGTCCTATCGGTTCTCAGCGAGAACCAAAAAAACGCTTCATCTCGCTTCATGGCGACCGAAGCGTTCAATCCGCCTAAATTGCGTAGTTCGACGTACTCTTCGTCGGCAAAAAGCGAATGCGTCGGAGGCTGGACGCTTGCCAGAACCGCTTCCGACGAATGAGCTTGCGGGGGACTTAATTCTAGTTGAACGATCCGTTGATTCGCGGCGTCAAAAGTAATTAATCGATCTCCGCTTACGGCAATATGCGTGGGAGAATTAAGCAATTGCAAGGATGAACCAGGTCGGTCAAGCTGGCCGAACTGGGCGATGCGTTGACGGCTTTGAGGATCGACTAAAAGCACCCGATGCCGAAGCGTATCGGAGATCGCTAAACAATCTCCATCGCTGTGAATCGAAATCGATTCCCCGAACGGCGCCGCAGAACTTGCCGCACAGCGATCCCAGCGTGCGCGTTCCTGCCATGCTCCTTCTTTCGTACGTGCGAACTCGACTACCTGCCCTTCGCTTACCGCATAGAGAACGCCCTGGGCGAACGCCAGGCTGGTGCATAGACGAAGGTTTTCGAGCTTTATCTCCTGCGGCTTACCAGCAAGTCGCCCTTGCGGGCTTACAGGCATTTCATAACCGATACCGTCAGCGTCTACGATGAAAAGAGTTCGCTGGTTCTTGGTGCTCGGCACTAATACGGAGCCGCGAAGTTTGCCAAAATTCTTAAGTCCCTTCACGGTATCAGCATGATACCTGGACCAACCGTTCTCATCCACAAACGGCCCCGACGAAATATAACGCCGAGAGTGACGCTCTCGAAGAACGCAAAGCGTCCCCTGCTCAGTTACGACCGGTTGAAGATGACGCTGCGTTGCGGGTTCGCCCAGTGAACGTGGCGCGGCGGGCCCGTCGTGCCAGTCCCAGACTCCCAAATTCGTCCAAATAGATCCTTCGTGATTCAGCGCCAGACCTTGCAGGTCTGAAATTCCGCCGATCCTTCGATCCAGTCGAAACTTACGTTGCGATTGGTCCCACCTCATCAATTGAATCGTGCCATTGTTACCTGAAACGGCGAATTGGTCCGCTTGGATTTCGACCATGCCGCGTCCCAAAGTCAAATCGGCGCTTTGCGGCAAAAAGCCGATAAAAGACCCGGACGCGCCTCCCAGCACGACCCCGGGATCGGGCTCAAACTCGCGGTTATATCTTTTGATCGTTCCATGGCTCGCATGGGCGTACCAATGATCTCCAACTAACTGAGGACGTTCGCCGCCCATCTGCTTGGGATAGCCTTCAACTGGTCGACCATCCTTCCAGGCATACATCCCTTTGCCAAGCAGTTTGACGTAAACGACGCCCTGATCATCGATATTTATCATATCGATTCGCCCGGCGCAATTTGCGATTAACGAGACCTCGCCTGACGCCAAATTAAACCATAGCAGTTCTCCGTTACGTATGATCGCGATTCGCCCTTGATACGCATTGCACGACATCGCCTCGACTGCGGACGCTATCAACTCGGGTTTCGTTCCCGATAGCGACTCGATGGGCAGCGTATAGACGCGTTCTCCCAATAACATAATCAGCAGATCGTCGGATCGACAAAGTACGTCAGTTCTAGCATCCGATTTCGGTATTGGGAAACTACCGAGCATTCGCCCGTCAACCGCATATCGGACAAGACGCCCAGCGCCGGCTCGCTCCCAAAGAGCCCCACGCTGATCGAGAACAGGTCCGATGCTCCGCGCCGTATCTCCTGTAGATCGAACCAACGTCTCCCCAGCTTCTCCCGAATTTCCAAGCACGCCGACAACGCGAAGCTCTTTCGCTTCAATGATACCTGTGCAAATGCAGAACAGCGACAAAGAGAAAATCAAAGTGCGCATTCGACGAAATATCCGAATAATCTAGGGGGGGCAAAAGATGAGGAAGACGTAAGAAACCGCTGGGCGACGTTGCGAACGCTTACCCTGGGA
>JBITAD010000421.1:0-2595 GCA_044439945.1 Blastopirellula sp. JB062 | reverse complement strand
GTAGGGGCCGAGTTCGCTGACCGATTTTAAAATTCGCTGCGCCAACTGACCGAAAAAGTGTTGATTGCTAGTGCCGCTGCCGGGGCGGCCTTTGCCGTTGGCAGGCTTAGTCTGGCCTTCGCCTTCATAGACGAAAATCAAATCAAGATCGCTATGATAGTTCGGCTCGCGGCCCCCTAACTTCCCCAACCCCAAAATCGACCATTCGCAGCGGCGATCTTCTTGCAGCCAAGGCTCGCCGAAGCGCTGACTCAAATAGTCATACTCGCGTTCGACGATCCGCTTTAAACAGATTTCGGCGATATCCGACAACGTCTCTAACCGCGCTTGCAGATCTTTTTTCCCTAGCACGTCCAACACGCCGACCCGCAAATGCATCAGGTTTTTAAAGCTGTGCAAGATCGGGGTAATATCTTCAGCGCCGCGGCAAAGCTCGCTCAATATTTGATCGAGGACCTCTCGAATCGGCAACTTATCAAGCATCAACGAATCCATTAACTCGTCGATCATGCCAGGATGACTGATCAAAATGCTAGAGAGATACGGGCTGCCGGCACAGAGACGAACGTACAAGTTAAGCGTCGCCGGATTCGCGCTGAATAACTCCCACAAAATCCCTTTTCCGCCAAGCGAATCGCTGACCTGAGCCAGATTAACCAAGGTCGAATCCGGGTCAGGCGTCGTCGAAATCGCCTCTAACAACGGCGCGCTGATCGCCGCCAGAAAGTGTCGACAACGGCGGGTCGACAAGAAACGAACTTTTTCAGTCGTTAGCGCCATCAGGTTGTCATAGGCATGTTTCGGGTGATGAAACCCGTAGGCCGACAACACCTCGTCAATCGTCTCATCGCCGGGACTTGGGTCTAACACAAGGTCGACCGCCGGCGCTATCTCGTCGTCGCCAGGAAACGCGTCATGCAATAAATGATCGAGAATCTTTCGATTCAATTCCGTTTTTTCGGCATAGTCATCGCGAAACGCGGCCAGCGCCGACTGAGCTGCGTCATGCTCATACCCCATCCGCAGCGCCACTTTGGTCAATTCTTTTTCGTCGCTCGGCATCGTATGCGTTTGCAGGTCGAACATGATCTGTAAACGGTGCTCAAGCTTCCGTAAAAAAGCGTAGTTCTCTTCGAGAATCGTTCTTTCTTGTTGCGTCAAACAGCCGGCGCCTTCTAGCGCAGCGATCGCTTCGAGCGTGTTGCCGGTCCGAATATCAGGCAAATCGCCGCCGTTGAGCAATTGCAAAAACTGAATGACGAACTCGATATCGCGAATGCCGCCGCGTCCCGTTTTGACATTCGTATCGTCGGTCGCCTCTCTTTCAACGCGTTTTTCGATCCGCCGCTTCAGCGCTTTGATGCCGGTGATGTCGGCGCGATTGAGATAGCGGCGATAAACCCACGGCTCTAGCTGGGTAAGCAGATCTTCTCCCAAATCATGATTGCCCGCCACGCTGCGCGCCTTGACAAAGGCTTGACGCTCCCAAGTTCGCCCCATGATGTCGTAATAATGAAGCGCCGCCTCCAGACTAACGACCAAGGAACCGCGACTCCCTTCAGGACGCAAACGCATATCGACTCGATATGGCGCCCCCAACTCAGTCGGCTCACCCAGCAATTTTAAGACGCGCTGCGCGAGGCGATCGAAGAATTCGCCGTTGGTGATTTTCTTCTCACCGTCGGTTTGCCCATTTTCGTCGTACACGAAAATCAAGTCGATGTCGCTCGAATAATTCAGTTCGACCCCGCCCAACTTGCCCAGCGCCAATACGACAAATCGCGCTGGACGGCGACCGCCGGGGCCTGTCGCTTTGACGGTAGGACGCCCATATCGCGGACGCATCAATCGGTAGGCGGCGGCGACGGTCGCTTCGAGCAGCGCATCAGCCAAGTACGAAATTTGTCGCGTGACGACGCTGATCGGTTGCTCGCGAATGACGTCGCCATAAGCGATACGAAGCGTTTCGCGACGCTTAAAACGTCGCAGCGCCGTCATGATCGCTTTTTCGTCTTGCAGCGCTTTGACCTCGAACACGACGTCGTCGACCAGCATTTGTCGCGCGATCGGCTGACCGTCGGTGATGCGCAATAGCTCAAAACTTTCAGGGTCGCTAATCAGTTGATCGGCAAGGGCCTGACTCGTGGCGAAGATTCGCAGTAACGTCTCTAAGGAACGCTGATCGCGTTCGAATAAGCCTGCCAGCGACAGCGGGCTTCGACTCGCATGAAACAGGCGCTCCAAATTGTTTAGCGCCATGTCGGGGTCGCTCGAGACCGGCAACAAGTCTTCAAGCTGCGTCAACAGAAATACTAGCAAATCAGGCGAGATCGCTTGCCGCGATAGGCTGCGAATATTTTCGCGAGCGCGAGGTACGTCGGCGATGCGCAGTTGTTGGAGCCAAGATGCCGCAACGGCGTCTTTCTCGAGCAAGTCGGAAAGTTGATCGATTTCCATAGAGTCTGGCGACGACGGCACATTGAAAGCGCAAAAACTTTATTCTAGGCCAGACCCGCCCAGCGTGGTAGTCGCGACGTAAATTCTTATTGCGAAGGCGTTTTCGCCTCGGCATCGGGGGCTTTCATCGGCTGATGC
>JBITAD010000420.1:6369-12320 GCA_044439945.1 Blastopirellula sp. JB062 | reverse complement strand
TTTGTTTTCGCTGACGATCTCAAATTTATTGTCGCATTTTACGACCATCGCCGCTCCGTTACGCGCGAAGTAATAGATGTTGCCGTTGGCGACGACCGGCGATGCGTAAAGGGTATCGAGCCCGTCCAAACGTTCGTTCTCGAAGTATGCTTCGCCGGTCGCGGGATTGTAGCAACTTAAAATGGCATTGCGTCCTTTGGTGACGAACAAGAGATCGTCGCACAAGATCGGAGAAGCGATATAAGGGCCTACGTCTTCGCGCGACCAAGCGATCTTGTCGGTATCGGTGATGTCGCCGCGCGCGCTAAGCGGAATCGCATACAAGGCGTATCCGCGATAGCCGGTCATGCAATAGACCAAATCTCCATGGCGGATCGGCGACGCGATGGGATTGGTCGCTTGGCCGCCGCATTGCCAGATCAATTCGCCTGTTTTCAGGTCGTAACTGCGAGACCGGTTGGCGCCGTTGACGATCACTTGTTTGCGACCGTCCAGTTCGGTCACCAGCGGCGTGTTCCAAGTGGTCGGCTCGTCGCGTTCGACTTTCCAGAGTTCCGCGCCGTCGGCGGCGTCAAGCGCCGTGATGAACGATTCGCCTTCGTGGTCCCAGTTGATGATGACGGCGCCGTCGGCCAAAACGGGCGAAGCGCCTTCGCCGAATGCGCCTCGAGTACGCATTTGGCCGAGATCTTTTTTCCACAGCAATTCGCCGTCGAGCGAATAAGCGTAGACCCCGTACGAGCCGAAAGAGACGTACAACCGCTTGCCGTCGGTGACCGGCGAAGCCGAAGCCAAGGTGTTGGTCGCATGTCCCCCTTCGTGCGGAACCGCTTCGCAGGCGACTTGCTTCCAGAGCGTTTCGCCGCTGTGACGATTGAGACACAAGACGACGAATTGGTGCTTCACGGTCGGCGCTTGCTCGCGGCCGCGTCGTCCTCTTCGTCGGCCGGAACCGCCGGGGGCGCCGTCGCCTTGCGGACCGCGCGGTCGTGCGCCGGGAGGGCGTTCTGCTTCAGGACGTTCGCGCCGCGGCGGTTGCTGAGCCGTCTCAGACGACTGATCTGTCGAATCGCTTGCGGCCGATTGGTCGGCGATCGCCGTTAGCAAAAATAGCTTGTCTCCCCAGATGATCGGAGTCGAACTGCCGCGACCGGGAACTTCGACTTTCCACACGATATTTTTCTCGTCTGACCACTCAAGCGGCGGAGAACCGGCGGCGACGCCATCGGCGGTTGGACCGCGCCATTGAGGCCATTGATCGGCCGCCAGGGGGGCAGTTCCCAGCCAGATCAGGCAAATGACTGTGAAAGAGAGCAGACTGCGAAGCATGGCGAATCTCTGGGCTGAAAGATATGCGGATTGAGACTTTGATCTTACCCCGAAAGCGGTCTTTGGCGCCGTTGTCTGGGTTACAAACGGCAAATTCGCCAACAAGGGGGCGTGGGGCGTTTGAGGCTATGCACGCTTGTACAGTTGGGTATGATGAAAACATCATGATTCTCGACCAATTTCATCCGATCGTTTGCGAATGGTTTCAGACGAAATTCGGCGATCCGACCGAAGCGCAAGCGCAAGGTTGGCCATCGATCGCCGCGCGTCGCAATACGTTGATCGCCGCGCCGACCGGTTCTGGTAAGACCTTGGCGGCGTTTTTGGTTTGTCTCGACCGATTGTTCCGTCGCTGGCTGGCCGGCGATTTGAAAGATGCGACCTACGTCGTTTACGTTTCGCCGCTAAAGGCGTTGTCGAACGATATTCAGCGCAATTTAGAGACGCCGCTGGAAGAAATTTGCGATCTTGCCGAGCGACGTGGCATGTTGCCGCCGCAGATTCGTACGGCGGTACGAACCGGAGATACGCCCTCTAGCCAGCGTCAAGCGATGGTTCGTCGCCCGCCGCATATCTTGGTGACGACGCCGGAATCGCTGTATTTGATCTTAACCGCTCCCAAAGCGCGGCAAACGTTGCGTTTTGTCGATACGGTAATTGTCGACGAAATTCATGCGCTGGCGCGCGACAAGCGGGGATCGCATCTCACGTTGACGTTAGAGCGGCTTCAATGGGTTTGCGAGCAGCGTCCGGTACGTATCGGTTTGTCGGCGACGCAAAAACCGATCGAAGAGATCGCTTCGTTTTTGGTCGGAATGTCCGACGAGGAAGAACGCGACGCGCTGGCTTGCCAGATTGTCGATTCGGGGCATCGCCGCGAATTAGACTTGCAAGTGGTGGTGCCGCCGACCCCGCTCGAAGCGGTTTGCTCGAATGAGCAGTGGAGCGAAGTTTACGATCAACTGATCGAACTTATTCAATCGCATCGCAGCACGCTGGTTTTCGTCAATACGCGCCGCATGGCCGAACGGGTTGCGCATCGTTTAACTGAAGCGCTCGGCGAGGAAGTCATCACCTCGCATCATGGCAGTTTGTCGAAAGAGCTTCGCCAATCAGCCGAGACGCGGTTAAAAGCAGGCCGCTTAAAAGCGATCGTCGCGACGGCGTCGCTTGAGATGGGCATCGATATCGGCTACATCGATTTGGTCGTACAGATCGGATCGTCGCGGTCGATCGCCAATTTTTTACAACGCGTCGGGCGGTCGGGGCACTCTTTGCGCGCCACGCCGAAGGGGCGGCTGATTCCGTTGACTCGAGACGAACTGATCGAATGTTCGGCGTTGATGCGTGCGATTCGTAAGGGCGTTCTCGACAAAATTGAGATTCCCGAAAAACCGCTCGATATTTTAGCGCAACAAATCGTCGCCGAGGTCGCCGCCGACGATCGGGACGAGAACGAATTGTTCGACCTCTTTCGCCGCGCGTATCCTTACCGAAATTTGGAGCGAAAAGAATATGACGGCGTGCTTGAGATTCTGAATCGCGGCCTGACTCGTTCGATTAAAAACGGCGCTTATCTGCATCGCGACCCGATTCATGGCAAGTTGAAGGCGCGGCGCGGCGCCCGAATCGCCGCCAGCACGAGCGGCGGCGCCATCCCAGATACGGCTCAATATCGGGTCGTCACCGAAGGAGAGAAAACGTTCGTCGGCACGGTTGACGAAGACTTTGCGATTGAAAGTTTGGCCGGCGACGTTTTTTTGCTGGGCAACACTTCTTGGCGGATCGCGTATGTCCGCAACGGCGAAGTGGTCGTCAACGACGCGCAAGGGCAACCGCCCAACATTCCGTTTTGGTTCGGCGAAGCGCCAGGCCGAACGGTCGAGTTGTCAAGCGAGCTATCGCAACTGCGCGAGGAGATCGCCCAGCGAATTACCGCCGCTGATCAAGATCGAAGCCGCGAAAAAGTGAGCATGCCAGCGCTCTGCGAAGGGTTGCTCGAAAATTCGTTCGACCAACTCGACGCCGAGACGGTCGCTTGGGTCGAGCAGGAATGTTGCGCTTCGCGCTTCGCCGCGATGCAAGCGGTTCGCTACGTCGCCGCCCAACAATCGGCGATCGGCATGGTGCCGACGCAACGCCAGATCGTGTTCGAGCGATTCTTCGACGAATCGGGCGCGATGCAACTGGTCGTTCATTCGCCGCTGGGGACGCGGATTAATCGAGCTTGGGGGTTGGCGTTTCGTAAACGATTTTGTCGATCGTTCGATTTCGAGTTGCAAGCGAGCGCCGATGATGACGGGATCGTTCTTTCTTTGGGGCCGCAGCATAGTTTTCCGCTGGAAGATATGTTCCGCATGTTGACGATCGAGTCGGGACCGAGATTGCTTGAACAAGCGCTGCTGGCCGTGCCGCTGTTCGGCGTTCGATGGCGGTGGAACGTGACTCGGGCGTTGGCGCTGCTGCGGTTTGTCGGCGGGAAAAAAGTGCCCCCGCATATGTTGCGATTTCGGGCCGACGATTTGCTGGCGGCCGCTTTTCCGGACCAGGTCGGTTGTCTCGAAAATCATGGCGCCGATATCGAATATCCCGATCATCCGATCGTGCAGCAAACCTTGCGCGATTGCATGACCGAAGCGATGGATCTGGAACGCTGGAAACAAATGTTGCTTGACGTGCAAGCGGGACGGGTCGAGTTCGTGCCTTGCGATACGCGCGAACCGTCGCCGTTCGCTCACGAGCGAATCAACGCTAATCCATACGCTTTTTTAGATCCGGCGCCGTTAGAAGAACGCCGCACGCGAGCGGTCGCCATGCGACGCACGTTGTCGACGAGCGAAATGAAAGAGCTCGGCAAATTATCGTACGAGGCGATCTCGACCGTCCGAGCCGAGTCTTGGCCGGTCGTCCGCGATGCGGACGAGTTGCACGACGTTCTCGCCTCGATGATCGTCTTGCCCGAGGCGCAAGCGACCGACTGGCGATTGCATTTTAACCGCCTGAAGGAAGAGGGCAGGGCGGTGCGATACGGCCAAGACGGCGGCTTCGCGGTTTGGACCGCGCTCGAGAATTTGCCGATCGTCCAGGCCGTGTGGCCTGAGGGACGCGCCGACCCGCCGATAACGCTGCCGGCCGAATTGAATCGAGAGATTGAATCGCATACGGCTCGGGTCGAAGTAATCCGCGGCTTGGTTCCTACTTTAGGCCCTTTCTGCGCGGAAGAATTAGGAACGGAATTAGGGTTGCCGTCTTCGAGCGTCTTCGCCGCTTGCGAAGCGCTTGAAGCGGAAGGGGTCGTCTTGCGGGGGCAATTTTATGACAATCCGCAACAAACCCCGGAGACGACGCAGTGGTGCGATCGTCGGTTGTTGGCGAGAATCCATCGCTTGACGATTCATGGTCTGCGCGAGCAGATTCGTCCTGTCGCGCCGGAGACTTATTTGCGTTTTCTCGTTCGGCATCATGATTTGCAGCGAACTGCGAAAAATAGGGGCGTCAGAGCGCTCCGCAAGTCGCTTGAGCAGTTGCAAGGATTTCAAGCGGCGGCCGGTAGTTGGGAACGGAGTTTGTTAAGCAGTCGCTTGGACGAATACGACTCGCAATGGATCGACGAACTGTTGGCGTCGGGCGAAGCGACTTGGGGCCGTCTGCGACCGCCTGCGCCTAGCGGCGAAGAGCGAAAAAGCATGGCGTCGCTGCGCAAAAGCTTGCCGATGACGATTGCGTTGCGGGCGAATCTCGGCTGGCTGTTGCCATCGGATCACGCGCCCGCCGAATCGTTAGCGCGAGGCAACGCAACCGACGTGTTAGAGGCGCTCCAAGGTCGAGGCGCATTGTTTGATCAAGATTTGCGGATTTTGACCAAACTGCTGCCAACGCATCTGGAAGAAGCGCTGCGAGAACTTGCGGCGCTCGGTTTGATCACTTGCGATTCGCTAGTCGGCGTGCGGGAGATGGTCGACGACGTCTTGAAAAAACGAAAAGCGAAACGTCGAGGCGCCGCGCCGACCCGGACCGGGCGTTGGTCGTTATTTCCGGGAATCGTCGAAACGCCGTCGAGCGACGAGATCGTACAAAACTGGTGTTGGCTGCTATTGTCGCGGTATGGAGTCGTGTTTCGCGACGTGCTCACGCGAGAATCGACGGCGCCTCCGTGGTGGCGATTGGTCGCTTGTTTCCGTCGCATGGAGCGTCGCGGCGAAATTCGGGGCGGGCGGTTTATTGCGGATGTCGCCGGAGAGCAATATGCGACCGAAGCGACCATCTATGCGCTTCGCAAATTACGATCGGACGAAAGCGACGACCCCTGGATCGCAATCAGCGCGGCCGACCCGGTCAATTTGTTCGGCGTCGTGACGGCCGGGGGGCGAATTCCGGCCGTTTCGGGTAACGCGTTGATCTTGCGAAACGGACGGATCTTAGCGTCAAAACGTTCGGGAAAAATCGATTTTCATGTCGACGTCGCTCCGGAAGAAATGCACGAAATGACGCGCGCTTTGCATGCAGGTCGTCGCGTTGCGCCGCGTGAGATTCCGCTGGGGTTGCCCCGTCGACGTTCTTCGGCCGGATAGAGAATGCGACGGCGTAATTTGCCCGGGTGAGACCAGCCGCATTCGTACCGG
>JBITAD010000420.1:6031-6359 GCA_044439945.1 Blastopirellula sp. JB062 | reverse complement strand
CCGGATTATCGGTTCTCGGCATCGTCCTGGCAGGATAAAATGAGAGAGAACCATCGTACGATTGCGCTAATTTGAAGCACTGAATCGATTGCGCCGTTAACGAGCGTCAATAACCGCGCGAGACGCTCCCGCTTTACGGTTACGTCATGGTATATTTTCGCTGACATCAATTTTCGCCCATCCGGTCGAAGTAGGAAACGACGCTGCAGAGAGTTGCGGCGGCGGCCAGGGCTAGAAAGGTAAAGAACCGATGATCCGCAGCGTGTTATTGGCCTTAGACGCCAGTGAAGCGAGCCAAACGGCTCTTCAAATTGCGATCCGATTTTGT
>JBITAD010000420.1:0-6021 GCA_044439945.1 Blastopirellula sp. JB062 | reverse complement strand
CGAGAAGACATGTCGAACGTTGCGATCCATCTGACTGGAGTTGCCGTCGTCGATACGCCCAACATTTGTGCGCCGATGGCGACCCCGCTTGGCGCCGGCGCTTATAAAAAAGAACGGGACGAAGTCTTGCTCGCTAAAGCGAAAGAAGAAGCGGAAGCGATCTTGGCGAAGTTTGAATCGGATTGCGCCGAAGCGGGCATTCCGTACACGGCCGTGCGAAGCGAGGGCTTGCCGTACGAGCAAATCGAAGCCGTATCGCGTACGCATGACATTATCATGATCGGCAACGATACCAACTTTCATTACGAGACGCACAAGACGATTAGCGAAACGGTGCGACGCTTGCTGCTAGATAACGCTCGTCCGGTCGTCGTCATTCCGGAAAAGGCGCCCGAGCAAGACGTCGTCGTCATTACCTACGACGGCAGCATTCCTTCGTCGCACGCGATTCATATGTGGACGTTGCTCAAACTGCGACGCCCCGAAACGCAGGTGCATATCGTCAGCGTCGATCGCGACCCGGCGATCGCGCAAAAACGTTGCGAAGAGGCGGCCGAGTTGCTGCGTTATCATCAAGTGAAAGCGACGTTGCATCCATTGCCGCTGGTTAGCCGAGTCGTGACGCAACTCTCCGAAAAAATCGCCGAAATCGCGCCGCGAACCGTCGTGATGGGCGCCTACGGCAGCGGCGGTTTGCGTGAAGCGTTGTTCGGTTCTTCGACGAATAAGATGCTGGAACAATCGGAGTCGCTGTTGTTCCTTTACAAGTAGTTTTTTTCGACTCGCCGGGCGGCCGCTGCCGACCCGGCGACGATGAATAACGTTATTGATTAAAGCCGCTGGCGCGATCATACAATCGCTCGCGCGTCGACCAGAGACCCGCCGACGGAGTCGGAATAAAATAGAACTCTTCGCCGTCGGCGGTCTTGTTCCAACCTTCGCGACGTGCGTCAGGCTGATAACGCTCTATCATTTCAGCTAAATCAGCGTAGCCGAAGTGAACCGATTCGATCTCGCTTTGCGACAGATGTCCTGGCGCGTACGTGATTTTGAAACGCCCCTCTGACGAGCCGTGCATCAAGTGGGCGGCGCCATGGGCAAGCTCTTGCAGGTCGTCGCTGGCGGGATAGGCGGCCATCACTTTATCGGTTCCGCAGTAGCCGTATTTACGAATCAACGCGTCGACGTCGTCTTGCTCGCCAAAGCGTTTCAGACCCGGCGCCAAAATTAATAATTCGCCCCCGTCGGCAAGCGCCATCCGCGTTCGATAGACCGCTTTGTTGGCGACCCAGGTGCTAAAAAATTCGTCACCTTGCATGACGCAGACCATCTTTTTAATCGGTTGATCAAAGATGGTGATGTTTTGTTCGCGCGATTGCTTGGCGGCTTCTAAATAGGTGTCGAGGTCGTCGCCGACGTAGATGCCGGTGTGAACTAACTGATCGTCGTCGTTACGGGCCATAACGACTTGCACGTACAGGTCGGGCAGTGCGCCGAGAAAACGTTCTTCCGCCACGTTAAACAGATGCCGAACCGGCGTGACCAGATTGCCCAAGTTATTCTCGATGCCGCATTTGGCCGCCATCAAGTGAGCCGCGCAGATCAGATCTTTGCCTCCGAGACCGATAAAATAGTTTTTGTTGTGATTCGCGAAACCGAGCACTTCGTGCGGAACGACGTGCCCGATGTTAATGATCAGATCCCAAGACTCTTCGATCAGCATGCGATTTAGCGTGATTGGAATCGGCCAATCGGCGATGCCGTCGCACGCCGCCGAAACTTCGTCGGCCGATATTTCGCCGATTTGAACGCACCCGTCGCGCCAATCATGCGGATGAATGTTCGCTTCCGGAATTGAACCGAACATCGTGATATTTTCTTCCGGCGTATGCGGAACGTGCTGGCCCAAGGTCGGAATGACATGCACGTCGGCTTCGTCGGCCAGCATTTTGTACAGCATTTCCGTAATCTGACCGGCGCCGGAATGCATGCGCGTGATGTCAGGCGGAAGCAACAATACGCGACGGGGCGTGTCGCAGATACGCCGCCGCGCTTCGGCCACGGTTTGTTGAAGGATCGCCTCGATGCGGTCCCAAGAGATATTGTCGGCCTGCTCGCGAATCCAAGGCATGTCCGTCACTTTCAGAAAACTTGTCTCGTCCATAGAGATACCACCGCAGAAGTGCTCGATTATAGCCAGCCCGAGGCGCAAGGATTAGAGGTGGTCTAGAGAATCTTATCGCTGACGAAGAGGGCGCCGCTGGACGCTTTGCGATGCGTTCTCGATATGAGCCAGGCGACGCTCTAGTTCGGCACGAAAATCGCCGCGTGCCGAAGAGATTGCCGTGCGGAAGAAAAGCTTGGCGATGTTCGTTTTGCCCTGTTTCAAACAAGCTTCGGCTTTGTCGACGTACTTGATCGCTTGTTGGTTGGCCATCGCGTCTGCGGCCGAAAGTTGTCGTCGAATGGCCGCTAAACTTCCGCCGGATGATGGCGGCGAGTTGGCGCCGCTCAACTTGGTAGACGTACCGGCTTTATTGGGCGAAAGCGAATAAGGATCGATTCCATAATATTCGTCCGCTGATGGATGGATGGTCGCTGAGATGATCGTTTGCGTCGCGCCGCTTGAAGCCGACAAGCTTCGCTCTCCCAAACGAAAAGGAGTACGAACGCTTCCGCTGGATTCGGAACGGCGCAGTACCCCGCCGCCGTAGATGGCGCCGCGGTCGGGGATCAAGTACGAAGACCCCGAGGCGAAGCGACGGACCTCAGGCAATTGGATCGTTTGGGCACAGACCGTTTGAGGCATGAATACGCCCCATAGCGTGGTCGCTAGAAAGAGGGTTGGAAGCCAATCGAGGGGAAGGAAGCGATATGAATTAAATTGAAGCTGACCAAGCATTATCGCCTCCCGGTAGAATTCGCTCGCATCACCGCCCATTTTATCGCGTTGGGCGCCTTATGGGCAAGTGAACGGCAAGCGTTCTCCTAACTCTCACATAGGAAGCTGGGTTGCGGCGCAGACTAAAGGTTATTGCTGGTCTTGCGATTCCGACAGTTCGTCGGTAGGCGATTCGGCCTCAGGCAGGTCGAACATCGCATCCGATTCGGTCAATATTTTCATTTCGCTGACTTGGCTCGGCTTTTTGGCGCGTCGGACTTGATTGAAAACGATCGCGGCTTGCAATCCCCAGAAGATTGCGATGATCAGCCCGATTGCGGCGCCCAAAAACGAAAATGAGACGAAACTGTTCGTTTCGATTAGTAAGCAAATCGATGTCGTCAGCGCGACGCCGGCGACAATCAGTTTGGTCGCGCACAAATTGCTCCAACTTTTCAGCGTATGAACGTCGATCGCTGATCGCGCTGATTGATTGGCTAAATCGCGAAGAGCATGCAAGTCGGAGCTTTGCTCCGGCGCTTTCCGCGAAGGGACGAATTCGCTGGGCTCAAAGATCTTCGGTTCTTCCGCCGGCTTCGCAGGTTCAGGCGAAGCGGACGCGTCCGCTTCCGCTGGCGAAGCGGGGACGGGCTGGCTGTCATGTCCACGCATCCGGTTGAGCAAGCTCGACATATATTCTTCGATCGAGACGTCGTCGTCGTCGCTTGTTGCGGGCGCAGCAGGTGAAACGTCAGTCACTTCTGGGGTCGCAGCTACAGGCGGTTCGAAAGCATCGGGCTCTTCTTCTTCGTCGTCGTTCGCATTCGGATCGTAACCAAATTTCGCCAATACGTCGGCTACGCTGACCTGGGCGGAATCTTGTCCGCTTGGGGGTGCCGTCGGCGTTTCTTCCGTTTGGTCCTCGACTTCCGCCTCGATATCGCGTGCGATTGGCTCCGGCTCAGCGCGCATCTGTCGCGTCATCTCTTCCAATTCTTCGATGCGCTGAGTCAGTTCTTCCTCGCGCACTGACCAGCCGCGAGATAAGACTTGCAATCGTTCATTGGCGGCGAGCGCGTCGCGCTCCGCTTTTTCTTGCGCTTCTTTCGCCTCGGGCGAAAACTCGTTTACCGATTCGGCCAATTCGCGACATTCGATCTCGAGCCGTTCAATCTGCCGGTTTAATTGTTCGATTGTCGTTTGATCCGACTCGCGCAGCTGTTGCATTTCATGCAGCAAACGTTCCGATTCGGCGATCTTTTCTGCTGAAGCCGAATCCTCGACGGGCGATTCGTCTGAGAGAGTCTCTTGCGAAGGCGCCGCATGAGCCATCGATTTGCGCACGACTTCGACAAGACGATGGATGCGCCGCCGGTTTCGCCCTCGAATCTCGCCGAGTCGCTTCTCAAGCGATTGAACTTGTCGCTCGCTTTGAGAGGATGCGTCGAGCGATTCAGTTTCGACTCTTAAGCTGACCGCGCCCAGCGTGATGACGTCGCCGGATACCAGCGGCGACTCGGTGACGCTTTGTCCGTTGATCATGACCTCGGCTTCGATCCGTTGCAGCACCATGCCGGCCGCACCGCGCCAAATAACGCAGTGTCGCGGACGGACCCCGGCCGCAACCAGGCGAAGCGCGCAACTAGCCGCCGAACCGAGCACGCACTTTGCGCGTTGGAGACGGACGATTTGACCTTCTCTTTCGGTGCCGACGACGCGCAGCACTAAAGGTTTTTGCGGCTTACCCAATAAGGGCGACTGATGGGGATCGGCTTGAGTGACCATGGCGACGCCTAAACTTGCGAAAACGCACGGGAAGGTAGGAGGACCGACTTGTCAAAAGGTGCGGACGTTGGCGCCGCCAAGCCGAGTGCGAGCACGATTCGCGGGTAGCCCGCAGTCGGCTCAAATCGGATTGACGGGACGCAATGTTCCCGACCGCAGACTTCGATAAATCAAGCGGTAATAAGGAGATATAGGCCACGGCAAGGCCGCGGTCAAAGAATTGAATCATCCGTGCGAGGGGAATGTTGGCAAAAGAAAAGGGTGGGAAAATCGCGAAATCGACTCGAATCGGTTTCGACGTTTGGACGATTACGGTAATCGATGCGGCGAAAGTGTCCTGAGATAAAAATTCAGCGATTCGTAGGCAAATTTTCGCCTTGTATCACTGAATTAAATTGAACCGAACCTCTTGCAATTGCGTAGTTTAAGGTGGTTGCCTCGCCATTTGTCGCTAGCTGAGAGAAAATGATATTTCCAGCCTTCCCCTGTCCAGAACCGGTACTATATTTTCGTTACGGATGAAAACGCCGTGAGCCGCCCCCTAGAAGAGGGTTTTGCGGGGCATGCGGAGAGAAGTTGGCAAGACCAAAATCGGAGACTGGTAGCAAAGACGGCTTGACGTCGATAACATAGCCGGTTTCCGCCACACGAAGGTGATAACCATGGGTAAATCTCGAACGGACTTTATTGATAAGACCAAGGAGATCTTGTTGAAGCGTCGCGACGCGCTTCGTAAGGCCCTAGCTGGCGACTTAAGCATGTTGAAAGAGCTTGAGCAAACGGCTGGCGACGTGGTCGATTTTGCGCTCGACAGCGCCCAAGACGAACTCAGTTCGCAACTAGCGGAAGTCGAAAGCCGCGAATTGGCGCAAATTGACAAAGCCTTAGAGCGGATCCGCAGCGGTTCGTTCGGCGAATGTGAAGGATGTAGCTGCAAAATCCCGGTCGCCCGCCTGCAGGCGCTTCCTTATGCGACGCTGTGCATCAAATGTCAGCGCGAGCTTGAAGAACTGGGCGAAGACGGGGTCAGCTGGCGACAAAATTCGCAAGACGAAGTTTCGATCTAGAACCCGCCGCAGATTGAATTGCGGAATTGAATATCAAGGCGGTACGCCCATTGCGGCAGGCCGCCTTTTTCTATGCGCCAATTGACTTTACGTCGCGGTGGTCGAGATTTCGCGACTTGCGTTCGGCGTAAGACAGCCTAGAATTCGTCGAAGCTCTACTATTGGCGATTTTCTGCGTAGGACAGCGATATGAACGCTCGCAAATCCAGATTTTCTTACCCGCTGATCGCGTCGTTCGTACTTTGCGGCGCGCTTGCCCCGAATGCTTGGGGACAAGAAGAAGCAGCA
>JBITAD010000419.1:0-2604 GCA_044439945.1 Blastopirellula sp. JB062 | reverse complement strand
AGTGGTTCGGCACGAATCACCCCGATTATCAGGCCGAATTTGAACGCGTGACGGCCCGACAGAAAAATAACGACTCACAAACGAGTGAGACGCGCGCTTCTCAACCGCTCGACGACCAGCGTATCGAAACGCCTGTCGTCGAACGCGATGGCTGATAGCTAATTTTTTACTCACGCAGGCTGCAGTTCAAAATTTTGCGAGCGCTTTGCCGGCCAGTCGCGCGAGTCGCGGATCGGTGGATGTCGCCGCCTGTTCTAGGGTTTTTTTGACTGTGTCGGTTCGCAGGCCGATTTGATCGATCGCCCAAACCGCTTTTTGGCGAACGGCAACCTCAGGATCATCGCTGATCGCTTTTAAGAGCGCTGCGGCTTGCGAACCGGCTTGGTCGCCGAGCCGGCCGAGTAACGTCGCCGCCCAATAGCGGGCGTCCATACTCGGCAAAGCGAGCAACTCGCCGAGCGCAGCGGCGTCTTCGCCGGCGGGAGCTTCCAGTGTTTCGAGCGCGCCAACCGCCGCTTCGCGAACCGACTCGTCCGGATCGCCGGTCAAACGGCAAAGCGATACGGCGGCGGGGCGCGAGTCGGGACCAAGTCCCCCTAATTTTTCGCAAGCGGACAGTCGCTGCGAAACGTCGCTGCTATTTAATTGATCGATTAGCAATGAGAGATCGGCGGCCATATAGAAATCCTCGTTGCGCGAGAAGTCTGAGAGATACGACGGAGTCGAGTCGAAATGACGCGGTCTTGGCTCAACTCGCTCACCAATATAGCCAAGAAACGAAGCCGATTGATCGTCGCTTGCAAATTCGTTTTTAGGTTCGACCTGGACGCCTGGCTCAAGCGAAGTGACGAATCGTTTCCTTAGAACCGGCAGATTCGTCGTAATCGCACGCCCAAAGCGAAACTTCTCCGATTTCGTAAGCTGGAAAATTTGCGTCTCCCTTTTGGGTGAGGTAACCTTGCTCGGTTTTTCTTTCGGAGTAGGAAGCATGCTGCAGATCATGAGGATCAACGCCGTCACCGGCGCCGCAATCGTCGCGGTCCTGCTCTGCGCGATGCAAACCGGATGCCTCTCGCATCGTCGCGGTCGCTGGTATCCGCCGATCATGGCGAAGCCGGATCCTGCTTCCGCCCCGCAATCTTCTTGCTTTTCAGTAGTTCCGTGCGCGGCGAATTTAGAATTGATCGAGCCGGGCAATGCGATGCGCATTCCCGACGTTGATCCGGCCGATGTTCCGCCTAGCTTGCCCAAACGCGAGGGATTTTGGTACGACCCCAAGTTAAACGCGGGACCGCAGCGTCTGCCTCCGATCGATCAGCAAACGCCCGAACCGGCTCAAGACCAGTCATGGGGAGAACCGCAACTGCCCGAGCCTTTGCCGGCCGATCTTCAACGCGCCGAGCCAATCGCCCAGGTTCCGTTCGAGCCGAAACTTCCACCTCGTGAGGATCGGTTGTTATTGGCCGAAAGTTATTACGCGATGGCGGTCGACGCCGATCGAAAAGTGGACGAGCACGCGATGAGCTTGTACCTCGACGCGATCTTAGGCGCGTGGGCATATTTGCAAACGGCGCCGGTCGAGAGCGACATTTCAAAAAAAACAGGCCGCGCGTGGGAAATTTATCATTCGAGCTTGGCTCGCCTGATTCATATTGCGGCCCATAGCGGACGCATCGAAAAAAATATCCGCATCAAGGTGCCGGAAGACTACGGGTGTCGGGTCTTAGAAATCGAATACGCCGGTTTCTCGTGGCGGGCCGACGAATTCGACCAGTGGCACGTCGTCGGCGATTATCAGTCGAAATATTTGCTGCATCACTACAAACGCCCCGGCTTGGGCGTGCCGCTGGTCATTGTGCGGCGGCAACGACCGGACGACCAATTTCTGCCCTCCAAAACCCCCTTTAATGCGACCGCCGTGCTTCGCCCATTCGAGGATGCAGGGCAAGTCGCCGTCGAGACGCCGGCGCCCGACTGCGAAACGCATGTCGAACAACTGGTCGGTTCGTTGCAGTTGTTTAACCCCGACGAATATGACGACGTCGAATTTCGGAATTGCCAAACGGTTTTGGCGGCCGACTGGACCGCCTTGTTCGCCTATCTGCTAAGTCACCCGCAACAAGAGATGCAGCGGTCGTCGCATCATGGCCAAGCCGAGCCTCCGCCGGCTGGGTTATTTATGTTAGAGCCGCATCAGCCTGGACGCATTCCGATCGTTTTCGTGCATGGTTTGCTCTCGGCGCCTTATACCTGGGCGGCGATGGCCAACGAGCTTTACGCGTATCCCGAGCTACGCAAGCGGTACGAAATTTGGGCGTTTCAATATCCGACGGACGAGCCTTTTTTAGAGTCGGCCGCCGTGTTACGACGGCAACTGGATCGCGCGGTCCTTTGCAGCGACTCTGACGGCGTGGATCCGGCGCTCGACAACATGGTCGTCGTCGGGCACAGCATGGGCGGGCTAATCGCAAAGTTAATCGCCTCAAACAGCGGCGATACCCTTTGGCAGCACGCGGCCTTCGTGCCGATCGAAGAAATCAAAGCGCCCAAGCCGGCGCGTTTGAGATTGCAACAAAGCTTTTACTTCACCGCAACGCCTTACAT
>JBITAD010000418.1:0-2608 GCA_044439945.1 Blastopirellula sp. JB062 | reverse complement strand
GTTTCAGCCTCAAATTGAGTCGATTCATCGCTAATTTCGTTTTCGCGAGCGTTTGCGTGCTGGCCATCGGCTCGGCAAGCTTCGCTCAAGAAGAAGTCGACTATGCTCGCGACGTTCAGCCGTTGCTCGCCAAACGCTGCTATTCGTGCCATGGCCCAGGCGACGTCGAATCTGGTTTGCATATCGACACTCGCGAGGGCGCTTTGGCCGAAGCCGATTCAGGCATGGCGGCGATCGTGCCGGGCCAACCGGACGAAAGCGAGTTATTGCGGCGCGTCATGTCGACCGACGAATTCGAACGGATGCCGCCCGAGGGCAAACCGCTGAAAGCGGAAGAAATCAGCCTGTTGCGCCGCTGGATTGCGGAAGGGGCGAAATGGAAAAAACATTGGGCGTTTGAACCCCCGCAACCGCAAACGCCTCCTCAAGTGCGGCACGCCGATCAAGTCGCCAACCCGATCGACAACTTTGTGCTGAAACGCCTGGAAGATGCCGGTCTCGAACCGAATCCGCCGGCCGACCGGCGGACGTTAATCCGACGGGCCTACTACGACCTGACCGGTTTGCCGCCGACCTTCGCCGAGATCGAAGCGTTCGCCGCCGATTCTTCGCCCGACGCTTACGAAAAATTGATCGATCGTTTGTTGGCCTCTCCCCAATACGGCGAACGCTGGGGCCGTCATTGGTTAGACCTGGTGCGCTACGCCGAAACGAACAGTTTCGAGCGCGACGGAACCAAGCCCGACGCTTGGAAATATCGCGATTACGTCATTCGCGCTTTCAACGAAGACAAACCGTACGATCAGTTTTTGATCGAACAACTGGCAGGCGACGAACTTCCGAACCCGACCCCGGAAACGATCATTGCGACCGGCTATTATCGCCTAGGCGTGTGGGACGACGAGCCGGCCGATCCTTTGCAGCACGAGTACGATCACTACGACGATCTGGTCAACACCACCGGCAAGGCGATGCTCGGCCTTACGATCAACTGCGCGCGTTGCCATGACCACAAAATCGATCCGATACCGCAAACCGATTATTACAAGATGGTCGCCATGATGCGCGACGTCGCTCCTTATGGAAAACGGGGCGATATCTCCAACAGCCGTCGCGAAATCACCACCCAAGAGATCCGCCAAATTCATGACCTGATCGATCAGAAGACAGGCGAAATGCAAGCTCGTCTGAATGATCTTTACGGCCAAGCGATCGAAAAATTGCCTGAAGACGAACGTCGAGAAGCGCGGAACCCCAAAAACCGCGAAGCGATCGAAAACCGGATCGGCGATTTGCTGCCCAAGCGTAGCGAAGCCTATCTCAATCTGCGCGACGAGTTGCGAAAAGTCCGCCAGGCGCAAAGCTCGCTGCCGTCGCGTCAATTTGCGATGAGCGTCAACAAAGCGCTCAATCCTCCGCCGTCGACCCATGTCATGATGCGCGGCAATCCGCACGTTCCCGGCGACGAGGTGCAACCGGGCTTCCCCGAAATTTTTGAGGCCCCCGCTCCCGAAATTGTTCCGCCGGAGCATGGGCGAACGTCGGGGCGACGCTTGGCGTTGGCCAAGTGGATCGCATCGGCCGACAACATGCTGACTTCGCGCGTGATGGTCAACCGCTTGTGGCAACATCATTTCGGCCGCGGCATCGTCAGTTCGACCGACAACTTCGGCCAGCTTGGGACGCAGCCGACCCATCCGCAGTTGCTAGACTGGCTCGCCGCGCAGTTTGTCGAAAACGACTGGAGCGTCAAACGCATGCACAAGCTGATCATGTTGTCGCAAGCGTATCAAAGGTCTTCGGCCGGTTCGGAAAAAGGGCTTGCGAAAGACCCTGCGAATCATCTGCTTTGGCGGCATGAGATGCGCCGCTTATCCGCCGAAGAAATTTACGACTCGCTTCTGGTCGCCAACGGCACGCTCAACGACAAGATGTTCGGCCCCAGCTACTATCCCAACGTCTCAGACGAAGTCAAAGCGGGTCAATCGAAGCCCGGCGCCGGCTGGGGCAAGTCTTCCGACAGCGAGCGGAACCGACGCGCGATTTACATTTTCGTGAAACGCTCGCTCATTCCGCCGATGTTAGCGAATTACGATTTCCCCGAGACGGACGCCCTGTGTCCGGAACGTTTCGCCACGACGCAGCCGGCGCAAGCGTTAGGCATGCTGAACGGCGATTTCTTAAACGAACAAGCGAAAGAGTTCGGCGATATGTTACGCCAAAAGGCGCCGGACGATTTGCAACGACAAATTCAGCTCTCGATCGAAAACGGACTTGGCCGCGAAGCGACCGAAGCCGACGTCAAGTCAGGCGAAACGTTGATCCGCAAATTGAAAGAAAAACATCAGCTTAGCGATCAGCGCGCGCTCGATTTGTATTGCTTAATGGTACTGAACCTGAACGAATTCATCTTTATCGACTAACCCCGGCTACGACGACGATCGCAATGCGAATCGTTCGGTTTACGGCGACGAAAAGGAAAGACGATGGCCTACGACAAATCGCAGCATGGCGACTTTTGCGGACGGACCCGACGCGAATTCCTCTGGGAAGCAGGCGGCAAATTTACCGGCTTGGCGCTGACCGCGATGTTGGCGAAAGACGGATT
>JBITAD010000417.1:0-2611 GCA_044439945.1 Blastopirellula sp. JB062 | reverse complement strand
GAATATCCAAGAATATTCAAACATGCGTCATCGACTAAGACAGAACCCTATGCCCTACAGAATCACCAAGAAAGTATTTTATGCGCTGGAACAACCCTCTAACATGAAGAAATAACGAAGCAAGGGAATCTGACCCTCACTTTTGATGAGAAAACCACACGCCTTAACCTTGGCGAATATTTTTATTCACGACTATTCACACGTACGTCTTCGTTGCTTTCACAGGCTTGGCCAGGAAATGATTCTGAGTGGATGCAAAAAAACCGCGGGAGATCGCTCTCCCGCGGTTATCGCTTTTGGACATCAGTTTGATCGAAGAACGTTTAGTTCATCGGTTGCGGAGTCGGCATGGGCGCCATCGGGTTGCCAGGCGCCATCGGGTTTTGCGGCGCCATCGGCGGCACTGGGTTATCGGGCGCCAGCGGGTTGGCGCCGGCCGCGTTGGGCGCCGGCAAGACCATTTGCGGATCGAGTTGCAACTCTTCTAAAGGAGTCTCTTCGCCCATCGCACCGAATGCGAACGGCTCTTGCCAACCGCCGCCCAAGGCCTTGTATAGACTGACCAATGCCAGATAAGTATCGCCGCGAGCGGCAACATACTGATCTTCGAGATCGGCCTGGAAGCGCTGGGCGTCTAAGAGCGTTTGGAACGGGATGATCCCCCCTTCGTATTGCACTTCCGAAATCGCCGAGGCGCCTTGAGCGGCTTCGACCGCTTTCCGTAATTCTTCGGCACGAGCCTGCGTGAAGCGGAACGAGATCATCGCGTTCTCGACTTCTTCCGACGCTTCGAGCACCGTCTGCTGATAGTTGTAAACCAGTTGGCGCCAGCGAGCGCGGTTGACTTCGATATTGCCCCAGACGCGGCCAAAGCTCAAGACGTTCCACCGTACCGACGGACCGAAGTTATACGACAAACTGTCAGAGGTAAACCATTGATTGATCTTGGTCGCGTCGACGCCCAAAGTGCCTGACAAAGTAAATCGCGGGAACAAGTCGGCGGTAGCGACGCCGATACGAGCCGATTGAGCGGCAAGTTGGCGTTCGGCCGAGCGAATATCGGGACGCTGACGAATGATCTCGATCGGAATGCCGACGGCGATATGTTCGGGAATTTGGAACAGTTGCCGGGCTCCCATCACTTCGTTGGTCAAATCTTGCGGCGGCATCCCTTGCAGCACGGCCAATCGATTGTAAGCGACGTCGAGATCTTGCCGTAACGTCGGAATCAGCGACTCGGTCGAGTACAAGTTAGAGCGAGCCTGATACACGTCAAGCTTGCTGACGGTGCCTGCTTCGAGCTTGGTTTCGGCAATTTGCAACGATTGTTTCTGCAATTGAACGTTGCGCTGTGCGATTAAGATGCGATGCTGCAGCGTCCGCGCTTGCACGTAGTTGGCGCCGACGTCGCCCTGCAACGAAACGAGCAAAGCGTTGTGATCTTCGATCGCCACGTCGATATCGGCGTTGGCGGCTTGCAAGTTCCGGCGAACGGCGCCGAAGACGTCGATCTCCCACGACGCGTCGACCAGCGATGCGCTCCAGTAATTGAACGCCGGCGTCTCGAAGGTCAGACCGATCGGGCTACCGTTGTTACTTGATTTGATCCGGCTGTAGGCCCCGCCCATGAAGAAGTCGGGGAACAAGCCGCCGCGAGCGACCGCGCGCTGAGCGCGGGCTTCGGCGATCCGCTCGTACGCTTGACCAAGCGTCAAGTTCTGCTGCGCGGTTCGCACCATCATGCCGGTCAGAACCGGGTCGTTGAACTTGGTCCACCACGCGACCGAATCGTTCGGCTCGTCGGTCAAGCCGTCGGGCAACGGCCGACTCCAATGCGGCAAGAATGGCGCGCCAGGGTCACAATGATCAGGACCGACCAAGCAGCCGGTGCTGGCCAACGCGGCCGCCATGCATGCGATCGCCAACACGCGTTTGGTTGTAAACAGAAGATTGCAAGTCACGGGTCATCCGCCCCCAGCGTTCAACGATTCGCAAGCTAACCTTCGGAATGCACTTGGACGCGACATTCCGATACTGCTTGACGTATCGACAATTCCGAAAAGACCGGATGAAAGTTCTCTAACGGCGCGGCAAGGTGGATGGAAACGGAAAAGTCGCCGATAGCACCGCTTGTAGCAGCACCGCCGGCGACTTGTTGGATTGGGTGAACTGGCTTACCGTTTAGACCGCTTCGATATGAATTCCGCGACGAATTCGCTCTTTGCGACGGGCGCCGTCGATCAAATCGGCAACTCGCTTGACGTCCTCGATTCCGTCTAATACCAAGGTGGGGTGCGTTCGATCGCTGGAGGTGACCGTAATCGTGCCGACGCCGAACATGCGATCAAAGATGCTTTGGGTAAAGGTCACGTCGTCGATATCGATCACTTCGATCCGATCAGTCGTACGGTTGAGGATGCCGTGTTGATGCACAAAGCGCTGCGTCGTCAGTTCGTACTGCACGCTCCACTTTCGCCAAAGCAGCCGCGCCAGCAGAAAAATCCAGATCAGCGCCACGACGCCGACGACGCCGATCAGTACCGGTAGAGCCGCCAAAAAGAACACGATCGCGACAATCAACGCCGCCGCTGATAAGACGGCCGTGATTATC
>JBITAD010000416.1:0-2613 GCA_044439945.1 Blastopirellula sp. JB062 | reverse complement strand
CGAAAAAAAAGCCGGCGTCTTTTTTAGACGCCGGCTGGTTGCGAAGTGCGAATGCTGGCTCGTGGGGCACTTTTGCGGCGCCTTTTCCTGGGCGCCTTGCCGCTTTGAAGATCGCAAGCGACCCTCGGGCGGCGATGCTTTGATAATCGGCTAGGCGATCAGCTCTTTGATCACCTTGCCGCCGTTGGCGATCTTCATCGGACGCCCGTTTTTGCTGGTGAACGTCGTTTCGAGCGAAATGCCCATCGCTCGGCAAACGGTCGCCATCAGGTCTTCGGCCGAGTAAGGTTCGGTCTCGACTCGGGCGCCGTCGGCGCTCGTCTCGCCCACCGCGATCCCGCCGTTGATGCCGCCGCCGCCGACGACCGTGCTCCAACTGCGGGCCCAGTGATCGCGGCCCGTATTGCCGTTGATGCGCGGCGTGCGGCTGAACTCGCCCATCCAAATGATCGTCGTATCTTGCAACAAGCCTCGCTGTTCAAGATCGGTCACCAGGGCCGACATCGCCTGATCCATGATCGGCAGCTTGTTGTCGGCCAGCGTGGGAAAGATGTTGCTGTGGTTATCCCAGCCGCCGAGATCGACCTCGATAAATGGCACCCCGGCTTCGACCAGACGACGCGCGAGCAGGCAGCCTTGGCCGAAGCCGTTGGTTCCGTACTGCTCTTTGACCGCGTCCGACTCTTCCGAAACGCGGAACGCTTTCATCTGTTCGCTGGTCATCAGGTTGACCGTTTTGTTCAAGATCTTGGCATGATCTTCGGCCGCCGGACCGCGCCGCTGACTGATAAAGCCGTTTTCGACCAGCTTCAACATCTCAAGTCGCTTGCCGAGCGTCTCTTGGCTCATGCCGGCCATTTTCAGGTTACGAACCTGACCGTTGCTGCTAACGGTAAACGGCGCCCAGCTCATGCCCAGAAAACCGGGGCCGACGCTGCCGCCGCCGACCGAAACGAACGGCGGAATCTCTAAATAAGGACGCTGATCGAACAACTCGTGCGCCACGACCGAGCCGTAACCGGGATGCTCGATGTTCGGGTTCGGCACGTAGCCGGTGTGCATGTAATAACGCCCGCGGCCATGATCGGCTTCGCGCGTGCTCATCGAGCGAACGACCGAAAGGTTTTTCATGACCTTGGCGGTCTTCGGCATATGTTCGCAGATTTGCAAATCGCCGGAGGTGGAGATCGGCTTAAAAGGGCCGCCGGTCGGGGCGCCCGGTTTGAGATCCCAGATGTCCATGGTGCTGGGACCGCCGCCCATCCACAGCAAGATGCAGCTTTTGCCGCGGCTGGTCAGGTCGGCGGCATGGGCGCGAATCGACTGCCCCATCATCATCGCCGGAGCGACCATGGCCGAAGCCCCGGCCAAATGCTGCATAAAATGACGCCGCGACATTCCATCGGGTAGGGACATTGTGGTATCTCCGATTCAAAAAAGGGCGATTTGCCTTGCGTAATTGCAGTTTAATGATCGAGCAAAAATTCGTTGCTGTTGAGCAGCGCCCACCAAACGTCTTGCAGCGCGGCCGGCAATTCGTCTCGACGAGCGATCAAAATTTGATTGATCGCTTTTCGTTCGCGGCCGTTCGGCTTTCGCGCCAAGGCGGCCAAAAACAAGTGATCTATCTTTTCACTAGCAGACATTTTCCCGTGAATCACGCTTTTTAAGACGCCGGAATCGAGTCGTGTCGCTTTTTCCATGAGGCGGCCGTTCATCATCTCCAACGACTGGGCGTAAGAGCCGTCTAAACCGTTCTCGACGCTGCCTTCGTCATCGCCCATTTCGCGGGCGAACTGTCCTAGCCATTGATGGCGCGCCGACGGATTGGCGATCAAAGCCGGCGCTCGACGCGATTGAGCGACCATCTCCAGCGATTGATAAAGTTGCTCGGCTTCCATCGGACGCGAGTAATAACGCGCGAAAAGCGGACGATCGACGTATGGTTGATCGAGAAGCGAATCTGGCGCCGCTTGGCTCGATAACCCAAAGGCGTCGGTTAATGCCATCCAGCGCATCAAGCGTTTTAAGTCGAACCCGCCGGCGGCGAAATCGCCCGACAACTGTTGCAACAACTCTGGGTGCGAAGGCGGATTATGCTCGCCCATATCGTCGACAAGCGGCGTAAAACCGACGCCGAAGAAATGCTGCCACATTCGATTGACGGTCGCCTCGGCGAACATGTCGCTATGCACGACGAACTGGGCCAAGTATTGCCGACGATTTACTTCGCTCACGCGGCCGCTACGAGGAATCGGCGCCGCGCCAGGAAACTGCGGGTAGGCGACGTCGACAACCCCGTTATTACGTTCGAAGTAAACGAAGCCTTCCTCGGGCTTATCTCCCGGGGGAGCATAGTCGGCATCGACCACACGCAGCGCCGAATTTTCGGTTTTGGCGTGCGATTGTCGGAAGAAAGCGTTCAATTGCCAATACTGCCGCTGATCGAAATCGTCCCAAGGATGATTATGACACTGTGAGCACTGCGCTTGGCGACCTAAGAAAACTTGACACGTTTTCGCGGTCGCTAACGTCGCGTCTTGATTTAATAAAGCGCCGAGAAAATTGACCGCCGGGTTATAGTCTTCGGCGTCCGGTTGATTGCTGCCTGAA
>JBITAD010000415.1:0-12428 GCA_044439945.1 Blastopirellula sp. JB062 | reverse complement strand
TGGAAAGTAAATCACCGTGCCGACCGCGGTGCTAGAACCGGGTCGTACGATCCGCACTTGCGGGCTATCGCCGACCGGGGCCTTCACTTTTTCGCCCCCTTCGTGCGTGCTGAATCGTTTGGCGCGGCCCATCGTGGCCAGGTTAGAGAGATGCGAGTTTCGCGGTTGCGACTTGCCGGCGATGACGCTGTTCATCGAATCGTCATGACCGAACTGACGACGAAATGATTCGACCAACGCCTGAAAGTGCTCTTCTTTTTTGATCTCGCTCATCGAGACCAACATGATGAAAAAAGTCAACAAGAGCGACATCATGTCGCCAAAAGTGACGACCCATTCGGGGATGCCTGGTGAATCGTCTTCGCCCATTATTTGGCCTCTTCCTCTTTCATGCGCGCGCTAGGAGGAAGGAACGTTCGCAGTTTTTGCTCGATCACGCGGGGGTTTTCGCCTGATTGAATCGCCATGATGCCGCGAACGATGATCTCCATTGTCAGCAGTTCTTGCTTATTCAAAAACGAGAGCTTTTCGGCAAAGGGCAAAAAGACGCAGTTCGAGACGACGGCGCCGTACAGCGTAGTTAACAGGGCGACCGCCATGCCGGAGCCGATCGACGACGGATCGCTCATGTTCCCTAGCATGATGATCAAACCCAGCAGCGTTCCGATCATGCCGTAAGCAGGCGCAAAGCGTCCCATTTGATCGTAGATCGCTTTTGAATCACGGTGCCGCGTGGCGACCGCATCGATCTCGGTACGCAGCAAATCTTCGATCACGTCGGGGCGCGCGCCGTCTACCGCCATTTGAATGCCGACAATAATAAACGGATTACTGATTTCGCCGATGCGTCCTTCGAGCGCCAACAAACCGTCGCGACGGGCCGTCTCGGCCAAGCTGACGATCTCTTTGATCAGCTCGACGACGTCCGTCGGCTTGTTCATAAAACAGACTTTTAACGCTTTTGGGGCAGAGAGCATCGACTTAAGCGGAAACGACATCATGCATGCGGCGATCGCCCCGCCGCACACGACCATAATCGAGGGAACGTCGATAAACGCCGCCAGCGAAGAGCCGGGCGCAATTAAAATCGCAGTCAGAATCAAACCGAATGCGGAGATCAGGCCTATTACCGTCGCAATATCCATAAATTACGTATTGCCCACGTTATGCCTTGGCGGCAGGTGCGTTTGGCCCTTGAGGCGCTAAAAACTTCGCTTGCTGGTATTGAACCGTTCGTGCTAGCACTTCGTCCATCGATTCGGCCACCACCATGCGATCGCCGGTTGTCAGGGTAATAAAGGTATCGGGATTAGCTTCGACATATTGAATGAGTTCCGCATTCAAGACGAATGGATGCCCGCCTAGTCGAGTTAGCTTGATCATGGGAGGTACCTAATAAAATAGGCCCGCACTCGCAAATAGAACGAGCGGGGGCCTAAAAATATCGAAGGTCGCCTATCGACACAATCGGAATATTCCGACTATCGGCGGATATTTAGCAATTCGTCAAACAATTGTTGGGCGGAGGTAATGACCCGCGAGCTGCCTCGGTATTGAGTCGACGCCAAAATCAGGTCGATCAAGTTGCCGCCGATATCGGTATTCGACAGTTCGACGGCGCCGGCGATGATGCTGCCGATGCCCTCTTCGCCCGCATCCCCCTGCACCGGCAAGCCCGAGTTAACGCCGGAAGCGTACATATTGTTGCCGCGTTGCTCTAAACCGCTTGGATTGGCGAAACGGGCTAATTGCAACATGCCGAGGTCACGGTCGACGCCGCTAGAAAAAACGCCTCGAATCACGCCGTCTTCGCCGATGATAAAGCTGTTTAACTTACCGGTGCCTGAACCGTCTTGCCGCGAAGCGTTCAGGGTCGCCTCGTCAGCGGCCAAGCCGGAAAGCTGATCGAAATTGAGGTCGAATTCTAACGGCGATTCCGACGGGATATTACGTCGATTAATGGTGACCTTGTTGTTGTCGGTTCCGATGTAATTGCCGTCACCGTCAAAATAAATCAGGCCGGTGCCGACGGCGATTTTCGCCGCTTCCGACTCGTCGCCGATCGTATCGGCGTCGTTCGCGGCCGAATCGGCGAACCAACGATAGACCGTATTGGTGCCGTCGCGGCGTTCTAGCACGGTCGTGATCCGCACGTTCATCGGAACGCCCAACGAGTCGTAGACGATCACGTCGGCTACGGCGCTTTCTCCGACCGCGTCCTGAATCACGCCGAAGTTCAAGTTCGGATTTTGGATCACGCCCGATCCGTTATCGAGTTGGAACGACGAAAGCCCAATATCAATACCGTTGTCGACGCCGTTATTTGAGACGACGCGAATTCGCCCTTCGGTGGTGATGTAGATGCCTTGCGAGAGATCGCCCGTTTCGTCCGGAATGTTATTTTCAGATCCGGGAATCGGGTTCGAGTTTCCGTTGACCGACGGTTGAATGCCGAGCGAGGCCTCGAGAAATTCGATCAGGTCTTGAACAATCGTGGTATCGGTAACCGTGAACGTTTTTTCTTCCAGCGCGCGATCGCCTTTCGAGCCTTTGAAGGTCAGCGATCCTTCTTGAAACATCTGCTCGAAATTCAAACCGTCGCGTTTGACCACATCGACCAGCAATGTGTTCGAGTCGATTTTGGGCCCATCCATATCAATGGTGCGATTTGCGGCGTTCGTCAAATCGGAGATCTCGGCGTCCGAGCGATCGTCGATAAAGCTTTCGCCTGCGCCCAATTCCGTCACCAGATAAAACGAATCGGAATCGGTCGATAGGTTGCGATAGACGTTAACCGTATCGTATGGAGGCGTACCGCCGGTCGGGAGCGGCAAATTGCTTAGATCGATCCGCCCGTTAATCACGTTCTGCGGTCCGAGAATTAGCGACGGACGACTCTCTTGCTGACCGTTGCGTCCGAACGTGACTAGATACGAGTAGTTGCCGTTAATCGTCGATTCGTCTAATTCGTTGGCCGTCAGCGGAACCGTACCGTCATCGACGTATTCGCCCGCTGCCGCGGCCATGCTGATGGTTTCCAGTTCATAAAAATCGCTGCCCCCCGCCGCCGTTCGATAAATGCGAACTTGATCATAGTCGGCGCTGGTCGGGATATTGTCTAGCACGACCGAATATCCGTTACCGTCGGCCGGTGCGCCGGCGACGGTGATTTGCTGCGGGTCGGAAGCGACCGTCTCGTTGCCGTCCGCGTCGACGAACGTGTAGCGATACTCATACACGTCGCCCCCGTCCAGCAAGCCGTCGGAACCGACGCCGCCGATATTCGCCGCCGGCAATTGCGTCACCGTCGGGGCCGCCGCATTGTCGACGACCGGATCTCCCATGGCGAACGAATCGACGAGAAAATACGTCGCACCGCCGTCATTACTGCGATACATGTTGACTTGCGAGTGACTTGAGCTTTGCGGCACGCCAGGGAACGAGACCGTATTATTATCGGGAATCGCATCCCCCAAGTCGGCGACGTTCACATTGATGTTGGCCGAAGCTTGCGTCTCATTCGCAAGGCCGACATCCGAAAAAGTAAAGCGATAATCGTAAACCCCGTCCGGCACGGCGCCGGCCCCTTCAGCTTGCCCCGGCACGACTGCGGCGACGCCGGGCGTCGAGACGCTGGCGGCGGTCGACGAACTGCTGTCTGGAGTTTCGGCCACGATGACCGAAGAGCCGGAGACGTCTGGCCGATCGATGGCGCCGTTACCCAAAATTCCGCTTTCGATCACTTGGGCGGCGGTCGCAAGATCGCCTGTAGCCGGCAAGGTCCCTTCCAAATAGACGTTTTCGGTCGCTTTAGCCACAGCCGCGGCGCCCAGCGGAATCGTAATCGGCGTCAGTTGCGTCTCTTGAATGTTGAAATTGTCGTCGATGCCGAAGCCGAGCACGCGTTCGCCGCTGATCGTGACTAACTCGTTATTCGAGTTCGTTTTGAAAATGCCGTTTCGCGTATAGAGACGTTCGCCATTGTTCCCTTCGACGATAAAAAATCCGTCGCCTTGGATCGCCAAATCGGACGGGTTCGAGCTGACTTCGATCGTTCCTTGCGTAAAGTTGGGCGTGATCTCCGCCACCATGACGCCCAAACCGACTTGCCGCGGGTTGGTGCCGCCGTCGGTGATCGTCGGCTTCGAACCAAGGCTGCGCGTTTGCAAGAACTGATTGGCGAACAACGCGTCGGACGCTTTAAAGCCGACCGTTTGCGAGTTGGCCAGGTTATTGCCCAGCACGTCAATCTGCGTTTCAGCGGCCGTCATGCCCGTTAACGCCGTCGTCATGGCCGATGCTAGACCCATTTCTCAACTTCTCCGTAAGTAGATTTCAATGATTCGATTGTTCTTGCCGCGCTGGTCGCATTTCAAACGCAAATAACTCTCGGCGGACGACTAGGCCGCGTCCTCGGCTCCATCCGTTTCGTCAGTTTCGTCGGATCCGCCTGCTCCGTCAGTTTCGTCCACCGTATCGGTTCCGTCGGTTTCATCTCCTTCTTCGGGCGGCGCCTGACCGGCCGATGCCGGAAGGACGGTAAAGATGTCGTCTAGCTTAACCGTGGCGACTCCGTCATCGGTCAATACTTTCAGCCACACTTGTCGCACTCCATCGTCATTCGGAGTCACTTGGGCGCCGGTGACGACTCCGAAGACGACGTCCCCTTCGTCCGTCAACGCTTGCACTTGACCGCCGATCAAGGTCGTCGCCGACAAAATGTTTTGTCCATCCAATACATTGGTCAACGTCGTCGACAATTGTTCGGTCGCCGTGATGTTGCGGATCTGTCCGATTTGCTCCAACATCTCCGAGTTCTTCATCGGCTCCATGGGATCTTGATTTTGCAACTCAGCGATCATCAGTTGCAAAAACTGATCCATGTTCAGGTCCTGCAGACCGCCTCCTTGCTGCACGCTCGAACCGCCATTATTACTTGTCGACCCAGCACCGCCTACACTTGACATAGAACGCTCCAAATATATGAGTATGCGCCGTCATACTTCGTCGCCGTCAACCTCTTTGCGCAGCGTCATCCGGAGACGGCGACTTCGCGAATGTTTCGTAGGTTTAAACCATCACGTTGATTTGTCCATCTCCCGTCGTTTCGCCGAGGGACGTCTCGTCGCTTGCCGTCTCCGCCCCTGGCGACTTGCGACCGCCTTCTTGCGATTGTCGATCTGGCGAAGATTGTTGTTGATCGGCGAAGGTTCCGCCGGCGTCTTGCGGGGTCGCATTCTGGCCGACCGATACGTCAAACGAGTCGACCCGAACGTTCAGCTCGGCCAGGCGATCGCGCAGTTGCGGCAGATTTTCCATCAACACCTTGCGTACCGCTTCGCTCTCCGCTTCTAGCTTTGCGCTCATTCCGCCCTCTTCCATCTGGATCTCGACTTTTAAAGAGCCGAGCTCCGGGGGACTAAGCCGTAGGCGAATTGGTCCGCCTTGCGTTTGGGCGGTTCGCACCGCTTGCGAAACCCGTTGTATCAAGCGAATCTGCTTTGCCGTATCTAGCGCTGGCGCGTCGTTTGACGCAGTTGCTTTTTGCAAAAAGCCTCGTTGCAAACCGCGTTGAATCGCCGTCGCCATCGTCGGCTCGACTTGTCCTGCCGAATCTCCGTTGTTGGCGATCGCCGTGCGAGTTTGCGTCGCTACGTTAGCCGCCGCGCCTTGCTGCGACGCCGCGACGGCCGCATGCGTTCCCGGAGTCGGCGAGGTTTCCTTTGTTGCGGCGGCAGTTTCCGCTTTTACCGTGACTTCGACCTCCTCAAAATTCGTTTCGTCAAGACGAGACGAATCTTCTTGGCGACGCTCGCTCGCCTCGCGACGTTCTTCCGCAAATTGTTCGGCCGCTGATTGTCCCTGATCGCTAGACGTTTGCTCCGCTTCGGCGGCGGCTTCTTGCGTCTGACGCAATCGTTCTCGCTCAGTTCGTTCCGCTGACTTCTCCGCATCGTTTCGGTCGTCGATCGCATGTTCGACCGGGATATCCGAAGCGTCGTCAACCGCCTGCCCGGTTTCTTCCTCTTGGGCTTTCTTGGCCGCGGCGTCGACCGCTTCTTGGAGAATCTCCGAATCAGTGGCGGCAGACGACGCTTCCGCAACTGCATCGACAGTCGGTTGCTCGAGCGCCGCTCGGCTCTCTTCCTCGCCTCCTGCTTCTTGCTCGTCTGCAGCCGCTTGCGTAACGAGATCGTCGAATTTTTCGGTCGTCGCTTCCGTCTTCGATCGTCTCTCAGCCGCCGAACTCAACTCGGCCTCTTCCCGTGACGCATCGGCGGAATCTTCGTTGGGGGTCGCGACTTTCGCATCAGCGACAATCACCTCTTCTTCCTCTTCCTCATGATAGGCGTGCGTATCATTTGTCGATTCTTGCAGCGCCTGCGAATAGTGGGCATCGGTTTCGCCCGCGTCTCGAATCGCCGACGAATCTTGCCGCTTGCGATCGGATGAGAAGTCGTCGTTGTCGGCGTACCCGCCCCGATCGTCGCCAGCAGAACCGGCAGGCTTCGAACTAACGTAGGAAGCTTCGGCCCCAGGCGATTTGGTCGCCCCTGCAGTGTTCTGTTGAATCAAATTTATAAACGTCAAGGCGTCAGGCGGCGCCGTACCGACCACTCCGACCGTACGCGGCGGCAACGACAACGTCGTCGCATGCACGTTTTTCGTATCTTGCGTTTCCATGAACCTGTATCCCTACTGTTCTTCAGGCTGAAACTGTTCGAGTTGATCTCGCGCATCTTTTATCAGCGTCGCTTCCGGCACGCCCAAACGAATTTGATTTAAGATGTCGGCCAAGCGTTGCTTTTCTTCGTCGCTGCGAAACTCAGCGATGATTTTTTTACGTTTGTCGTTCGGCATGCCCTTTAAGATCGTCACAACGTCTTGCATCGCATTGTCGTCACGCTCGAGCATGATCATCATCTGTTCTTTCGCCTGACGCGCGTCGATCGCTTCTAACGTTCGTTGCAACTCGACAATCGCGTCGTCGCGGACTCCTTCTTCCAACTTCTTCAAACGATCGTCGAACGAGGTTTTTAATTGGTCGTAGCGGCGGCGTTCTTCCGCCAAGTTCGCTTGCATGCCGCGTATATTTTCGATACCGGTATCGATCGCCTGGATCCGAAAGTCGAGCGCTAAGTGACGACGCGCGCGGGCGTCGATCACCGCTTGCATGTCAGGCTCTTCGTTATCCGGCTCGCCTTGAGTCTGCTCGTCAAGCTGCTCGCGAATTTTGTCTTCGTCGATGCCGTAAACGATCGCTAAGATCGAATACGCCTTATCGCTATCGACCCGATTGGTAGCGATCAAAATCGCGGCGCCAATCGCCATCGCCAAGACAGTCGCGACGCAAAGGTAGCCGAATGAGCTAGCGACCAGTTTTAACGCGGCCATCGATTACCGATCCTTTCTCTTACGTGCAAAGGCGAGTAGCGCGACCTCGTCTAGCTGCAGGCTTTCGCGCCGCTCTCGCTCGGTCTCGAATCGCTTTTCCTGTCGCTCGCGCAACTTTTCTAATGAGCGGACCTCCTTCTCCGCCTCTAGCAAGGCATTACGACGTTTTTCGATATGCGGGTTAAGCTTTCGCTCTAAACTTCGCTTATGTGCGATCAGACTGCGCAGGTGATTGAGTTCGCGTTGGGCTACGATCAAATTATCGACGTTCATGCGACCGATCGAACAGCCTTCGCGAGCTTGCGTGATCGTAGTTTCTAACAGTTCGGCCGCCTCCTGGCGTTCGCGCGATAATTGCTCTTGAATCGATAAGACTTCCATTAACTCGGCATGGCGCTGATCGCGCGCAGCGATTTTCAGCTTGAGGTAAGTCGCCAGGCGAAATTGGAAGCTAGACATCGATTACTTCTCGCAATAATTAGGCGCCGGCCTGTTGCGGCAAACGTTTCGCCTTGGCCAACGCGGCGTTTGGCGTCGGCTTGGCGCCGCATTTTGCCGCGAGTTGCAATAGTTGCTGCTGCGCTTCGGCGACGGATGATTTTTCGTCCATCGCCTGACGCAAGAACTGGTCGATTTCATTACGCATCCGGATCGCTAAATCGATTTGCGGATTCGTTCCTTGACGGTAGGCGCCGATGTTGATCAAATCTTCGTTCTCGCGATACGTCGACATCAATTCGCGAATCGTTTGCGCGGCGCGGCGGACCTCGTCATTGACCAAGTCGTTCATCAAACGACTAATGCTGGCCAAAACGTCAATCGCCGGATAATGTCCTTTGGCGGCGATCGCACGAGAGAGAACCACATGCCCATCTAACAGACCGCGCACCGTATCGCTGACCGGCTCGTTCGTATCGTCGCCCTCGACCAACACCGTATAGAAGGCGGTGATGCTGCCGTTGGCGCTGCGACCTGTCCGCTCGACCAATTTGGGAAGCATTGCGAATACCGAAGGGGTGTAACCTTTAGTCGTCGGCGGCTCGCCGGCCGCCAAACCAATTTCGCGCTGGGCCATCGCAAAGCGAGTGACCGAATCCATCATGAACAATACGCGACGTCCTGACTCCCGAAAATATTCGGCAATGCTGGTCGCCGTCAGCGCCGCTTGCACGCGCATAATCGCGGGCTGATCGCTGGTCGCCACCACGACCACGCTGCGAGCCATCCCTTCAGGGCCCAGATCGCGTTCGATAAAGTCATTAACTTCGCGCCCCCGCTCGCCGATCAATGCGATCACGTTCACTTGCGACGAAGCGTATTGAGCCATCATGCCGAGCGTAACGCTTTTCCCAACGCCTGAACCGGCAAAAATGCCGATCCGTTGGCCGTCGCCGCAGGTCAACATCCCGTCGATCGCCCGCACGCCGGTCGAGAAGGTTTCGTTAATCCGCGGTCGACTAGTCGCGGACGGGGGTTCTTGATCGAGCGGCAGTCGCGCACTGAGCGCCGGATGAGGCAGTCCGTCGATGCAACGGCCGTGCGCGTCGACGACCCGGCCGAGCAATCTGTCGCCAACTGGGGCCGTACGAATAGTGCGAACCAGACGTACGACGCTCCCTTGCCGGACTCCGGAAAGGGGTTCGAGCGGAAAGACCAAAGTCAATTCGCCGCGAAAGCCGACGACTTCCCCCGCCAGCGGCTTGCCCGATTGACGCTCGATTTCGACCACTGCGCCGACCGGCGCCGGAAAACCGCCGACGGCGATCGTAGTACCGACCGTTTCGACGACTCCGCCTACCAAGTCGTGCGTCATCAGTTGATCAAGTTGACTGCAAATGCGATGCATGGCTTACTTCAGCTGCTCCTCAATTCGGCGCAATTGCGTTTCAATTTGGCCGTCGATTTCGCCAAACGGCGTCTCGACCCGGCAACTTCCGCGCGATAAGGTCGGGTCGGCGATAATTTGCGAAGGCGAGAGCTTTCGCATAACGCTGGCCGAATTCGACGCGCCTTGGTCCATTGCGTCGATATCGGCAGGATTCATATGAACGACAATTTCGCCGCAACCGCTTGCAAGCTTGATAGTTTCTCGAATGATCTCGACGCCGATCTCAGGACGCTGGGCGATCTCGCGCCGAATAATTTTTTCGGCGATCGAACAGGCGACATGCACCGCCGCATCTTCCCATTCTTTCAAAAAAAGCTGCTTCGCTTCTGAGAGCTCTTTGACAATTTGTTGCAGCGCCGGTACGACGGTCGCGGCTTGCTGATCGACCTGCGTCTTTAACGTTTGTTGCGCTTTTTTGGTTGCGTCGGCCTGACCGGCGGTCGCCGCTTGCTGACGAATTTTCGCCGCTTCTTTCTGGGCGTCTTGAATTAACTGAGCCGCGTATCGCTTGATCTTGGCGAGTTCGCCTTGCGCGCGATCGGTCACGTCTTCAAAATTAAAAGCGACCGCCGAATAATCGTGATCGTCGCGTTGCAGTTGTTCCGCTTTGATTACGCTCATCGTTTCGTTTCCTATGCCTATGCCGACGCCGACAACTGGCGCACCTGCGAGCGGCCTTGCTGGATCACGCGCGAAGCGATAACGCCTAACTGTTTTTGCGCGGCGTCGATGTCGCGGATTAAGACCGGCTGTAAATCACGGATGCGACGTTGCAAATCATGGATCTCCCGTTTCGATAAGCCGCGATAGAACCGTTGCGTGACCGCATTAGCGGCGCCGGCGAGCGCCAGCAGCACGGTCTGCGGCTCGGTTTCGGCCAAGATCCGCCCGAGCAGCACGTCGTCGAATTTGACGAAATCGGCCAGCGGAATCGAAGGCTGAGCCGCCGCTGAGACAGCGCTTAGCGGCGAACTTTTTTTCGTCGCTTCGTCGACTGCAAGATGATCGGCGACCATCGCTTGCGGTTCGACCGGCGGCGCAACGACGATTTTGGGTTGAGCGACCGGCGTTTTCTCGTCGACGCCCAAACGCATCGCCATCTCGGCACTACGAGTTTTTAACGTTTTTAAAACTTCAGCCGCGTTTCGCTCGTCGGATGCGGCCAAAATCGCTTTCGCCGCAGTCAGGCCCATCCGGCGATGCGACATCGCCTGCAACTGTTCTTGCACAATGTCTTGCAACCGCGATTCGATATCGCGCAAGACCTCGGCGTCGGTCTGCCCAAGATCAACCAGACGCTGGATGACCGACGCTTGCAAATCGACCGGTAATTGACGCAAGATCTCCGACGCACGTACCGCTTCGAGGTGCGATAACACTACGGCGATCACTTGGGGGCTTTCTTGTTCAAAAAACGGGGCCAACATCTCTGGAGGCGCCTCGTTTAAAAAATGAAACGGCGGCGGCGTGGCGCTTTCGGTCAGGTGATCACGTTTTGGCGCCGGCGGTTGAGCAGAGTCGATGCGTGCCCCGGAACTTAGTACCAATTCGTCTTTTTCGTCAGCCGGTGCGGCATATTCGCCGCTACGACGCTGCATGAACTCGGCCAAGACCGTGCGGCGTTCTTCAGCGGATACGTCTTCGACTAAGAGCGATTCGTAGCGAACCTGCTGTGCTATCTCTTCCGGAAAAGCGTCGAGCAGCGCATCGGCCGCGTCCGGATCTAATTCTGCGACTACGATCGCCGCCTTGCGAATCATTTGCTGATCAATATTCTGCGTCATGTCGTGTCCCCCTTAGTCGCTTAACTGGCGGCGCTGATCCAATTTTTCAAAATGCCGGCGGCCGTATCCGGATCTTCACGGACCATTTCGATCAGTTCGTCTTTCAAATTCGGGCTGTTCTTGGTGAAGCGTTTCTTCAGCATGCCTGAAACGTCGGTCTCGTCTTCCTCTTCTTCTTCCTGCGGAGGCGTCGCCAGACGAATGCCCGGTTCGACTTGCGGTTCTTCCGGCTGGCTAGTCACCATGCTGCGAAGCATTAATAGTGCGAACAGCCCGACGCCGATCATTGCCACGGTTTGCCAGTTGGCGGCCAACCAGGCGATCGCCGTATCGGCTAGTTCCGGTTCATTAACGGTCGGCATGGCAGTACGCGTTACCGACGTTACATGGACTTGCGGATAAGGATCGTCGCCCGGCGGTTGCGGCGGAAGCAACGTCACGACTTGCGATTCGATCGACTTTTTGACTTCCTCTTCGATCTTCTTCAACACGCCGGCTTCGGGCGTCGCGGGTTGGGCGCCAGGGGTCGGCGGATTTTGCTTGTGCCAAATGCCGGCGTAATAATCTTGCGGAACGGTCACTACGACCCTGACTTGCTGCGGAGTGAGCGACGCCGTTTCGCTTAACAACAACGTTTTATCGGTGACCGAAGCGGTTTCTTCTCGACTTTCCTCCAACGACGATTCTCGCATTGGCGCGGTCGTCAGTTCGGCTTGCTGGTTGGGCGCTTGCGCAGCCAGCCCAGGACGCCCCCCTACCCTGGGCGTCTTGTTCATCTCGGTCCGTTTTTCAGCCGATGTCAGCAGCGCGACCGGTCGAGCCCCATGCTCTAGCCGTTCTTCGCGCTGATTCATCTTCGGATCGAGCTCGACGTTTACGGTGACGTTGACCCCGTCAATATAGTTGAGCGCCGCCGCGATCTTGTCTTGCCAAGAGTTTTCAAAAAATTGCTTGCGCGAAGCGTATGCGTCTTCGGCCGGATCTTCGGTATCGCCAGAATAAGTGCGACGCGAATTCAAGTCGGTCACCGAAACGTTTTCCGAAGAAAGGCCCGCGATCGAATAGGCGACGTAGTTCCGAATGCTGCGGACCAACGATTGGTCGATTTCGTTCGAGCCGACGGGTCGCACGACGACCGAAGCGGTGTAGACTTTGCGACGCGGAAAACCTCCTTTATCTTCCACGTCGTAATGGACCGAGGCGAACTCGATGCCGCGCATTTTACGCAAGACTAGCGCCAGGTCTTTTTCTTTCGCCACCTTCTGACGATCGGAACGATGCTGCTCCGACTCGAACGGGTTCGCCGCTTCGACCGCATCTTCCATGCTTTCATGAAACTCAGGCGGGATCGCATTATGCTT
>JBITAD010000414.1:0-2629 GCA_044439945.1 Blastopirellula sp. JB062 | reverse complement strand
TTTCAAACCCCAAATTGGATCAGGTCACGCAAGAGTATGCGGCGCTTGAACGAGAGCTTGACGAAGCGATGGCCCGCACTGATACGTCGGACGACGCGTTGCGGACGATCGTCGGTCGGTGGGACGAAATTCGGCGGCGACTAGAGACGTGGAGCAATCTTGTCGAAATCCGGTTTAATCAAGTTACCAACGAGCCTGATTACAAAGCGGCGCAAGACTATCGAGACGAAATTACGCCCAAGCTGACTGAACTGAACGTCCGAATTCAAAAAAAGCTGGTCGAAAGTCCGCATCGACCTCGGCTGGAAGCGATTTTCGGCGGGCATGCGTTTCGCTTGTGGGAAGTGCAAATCAGCACGTTCGATCCCTGCATCCACGACGACTTGGTGCAAGAGTCGAAACTGGTCTCGCGATACAACGAACTGACGGCCGCGGCGAAGCTTGAATTTCAAGGCGAAGAGTACAACCTATCGAGCATTGCGAAGTTTGAAGAGCACGCCGATCGCGAAGTTCGTTATGGGGCGGCTCGGGCCATGTGGCAATGGTTCGCGGCGACTCGAGACGAACTGGATCAAATCTTCGCAGAACTGGTGACGCTGCGTCACGGCATGGCCCAAAAGCTCGGCTACGCCAGCTTCGTCGAGTTGGCGTATCGCCGCATGTCGCGCACTGACTACGACTCGGAAGACGTCGCTCGTTATCGCGAAGAAGTGCGCGAGCATGTGGTGCCGCTTTGTCGCGAAATTCATCGCACCCAAGAAGAAACGTTGAATCTAGAAGATTTAATGTTTTGGGACGAAGGCTTGTTCGACAGCGACGGAAACCCGACTCCGCTCGGTACTTACGATCAGCAGATCGAAATGGCCCAACAGATGTTCAACGACATGAACGCCGAGTTGGGAGAGTTCTTTCAGTTGATGAACCGCAAAAATCTGCTCGACCTGAAAGACCGCCCAGGGAAAGCGGGCGGCGGTTTTTGCTCAAGCTTGCCGAGCGAAAAACTGCCGTTCATCTTCGCCAACTTCAACGGATCGAAAGGTGACGTCGAAGTTTTTACGCACGAGATGGGACATGCGTTTCAATGTTACAGCAGCTTTGACGGGGCCGCCCTAATCGAGCATGTTTGGCCCACCTACGAAGCGTGCGAGATCCATTCGATGAGTCTCGAGTTTCTTACGTGGCCTCATATGGAGATCTTTTTCGGCGAAGCGGCGGAACGCTTTCGGCGCATTCATCTGTTGACGTCGATCTTGTTTCTGCCGTACGGGGTGGCGGTCGATCATTTTCAGCATGCGATCTTCGCCGAACCTGATGCGACCCCTGATCGCCGCCATGCGATTTGGCAAGAGATGGAACGACTTTATCTGCCCGATACCAATTACGCCGACTTGCCGCATGTCGCCGGCGGCGGCCGGTGGCAGCACAAGCGACATATCTATATGTCGCCGTTTTATTACATCGACTACACGTTGGCCCAATGCTGCGCATTGCAATTTTGGGTTCGATCCGAGCGCGATTACGCTCAGGCGATTCAAGATTACGTCGCGCTTTGCAAGCGGGGCGGCACGATGCCCTTCTCAGGATTAGTCGACAGCGCCGGCCTCAACAATCCCTTTAAGCCAGGCTGTCTTAAAGAAGTGGTGCAACAGGCTCGCGAATATCTGAAGCTATAATCCCACGGCTTTGCCGATGAAAATCGAATACGAAAATGCGCCGGAAGACATTCAAGCGATGGTGCGCGCCTTGCCCTGGCGGACTCGACTTGAATTGCTTTTTACGGCGCCGGGCATGGTCGTCGGATCGACGCTGCCGACGGCGGTCATGCTGCTCTCGGCGGGCGACGTCATCAACGGCGGTTTTCTCGTATTGGCCGCGAGCTTACTATCGATCCGGTTTCTTTGGGTTAGCCTGCGACTTTTTCGGAAATCGCCAGTAACGCAGGGAAAGATCGTCTTGCGGCTGACGCCTGATTATCTCGAAATCGTCCATGCGGAAGGGAGTTCGCGTCAGGCTTGGGCCTTTCTACTCTCGGTAAGCAGGGTCGATGGGGCGATCGTGATCATGCAACCCATGAACCGCGGCTTCATTATCCCCGACCGTGCGTTTGAGACGCCTAAAACGGTCGAGCAGTTTTACCAAACGGCTTTCGGCTATCATGCTCAAGCGCGCGATCAGGAGACGGTCAATCTAGGCGACGACGTCGAGACGTTCTTACCTGCTTGGACGCAAGAGACGCGTCATTCGATCCAGTACCAAAATACGATCGGCGAATGGGCGCATGCGATCACCATGGGACCTTATTCGTCTCAAACGACGATTTGGGGCTACCTCAGCACAATCATGTACTGCGGTTTCGGCTATGCCGTACTTACGCTGCTGGTTTTTGATCTGTACGGAAGTCGCGGCCCGCGAATATCCGCTCCCTCCTCGCTTGATTTTGTTTTTATTGTTGCGGCGATGGTCTTTACGGTGATCATGACCTTCTCGCTGTTGCTGAAATGTCGCGAAATCGCCAACCGCTGGCGCGTACCGGCAACCGCCATAGAACCGCATGCCCTCAAAATCGCGCCGCAGGGAATGGTCATTCGCTGGCGATTGGCGATCACGGCGACCCGCTGGCCTGCGTTGT
>JBITAD010000413.1:0-2634 GCA_044439945.1 Blastopirellula sp. JB062 | reverse complement strand
GAAGCGACTGTTCAAGCAGATCGTTCTCTCGGCGACCTACCGTCAAACGAGCGCCGCGTCCCCGGAAATCTGGCGAGCCGATCCTACGAATCGTTGGTTCGCCCGCGGCCCCCGATTGCGGCTCGACGCTGAAGAAATTCGAGACGCCGCGCTTGCGGCCAGCGGATTGCTAAACAGACGGTTGGGCGGGCCGAGCGTTCGTCCTTATCAGCCGCCGGGGCTTTGGGAGGCGATTTCGTATGGTCGCGATTTTACGGCGCAACGTTACGTCCAAGATCAGGGCGATCGTCTGTACCGTCGTAGTTTGTATACGTTTTGGAAACGATCGTCGCCGCCTCCGAATTTGTCGGCGTTCGACGCGCCCAACCGCGAGTTTTGCACGCTGACTCGCAGTCAAACCAATACGCCGCAGCAAGCGCTCGTGCTGATGAACGATCCGACGTTTCTCGAAGCGGCTCGCGTCTTGTCGGCCGCCGCGATGCGACGGCATGATAAGGTGGACGCGCAGATTGCGGACGCTTTTTTACGCGTGATTTCGCGCGAGCCGAAATCGCAGGAATTGCAGGCGCTGCGCGAACTTTATCAGTCGCAACGTGGTCGTTTTCAAGCGGACCAGGCGGCTGCCAACGAATTATTGTCGATCGGCGCAGCGCCTCGGTCGAAGACGCCGATCGTATCGCATGCCGCGTTAATGATCGTGGTTAGCGCAATCATGAATCTTGACGAGGCGACCTACGCCAACTAGCCGTATGCACGAAACTTCAAATCCATGGAATCGCGTCTTAAGTCGCCGAATGTTTTTCGGTCAGGCGCGATCTGCATTGGGCGCTGCGGCGTTGCTCTCGTTGGGCGAATCGCCGTTAGAAGCGGCAACTCGGCAGTCGATAGCCAAGGCGAAGCGGGTTATTTATTTGTGCCAGTCAGGCGCCCCGTCGCAACATGATTTGTTCGATTACAAGCCGTTGTTAGCGAAGCGTCAGGGCGAAGAACTGCCGGAATCGATTCGCGACGGTCAACGCCTGACCGGCATGACGGCCGATCAGGCAAGTATTCCGTTAACGCCTAGCAAGTTTGCGTTCGCGCGGCATGGCCAAAGCGGCGCTTGGTTCAGTTCAGTCGTACCGCATACGGCGGAGATCGCCGACGACGTTTGTTTGATTCATTCTTTGCATACCGAAGCGATCAATCACGATCCGGCGATGACTTTGCTGCAGACCGGAACGCCGCAGCCTGGTCGGCCGAGTCTGGGCGCGTGGGTCAGTTACGGATTAGGGAGCGAAAACGCTGATTTGCCGACCTTCGTGGTGTTGATTTCGCGCGGCAGCAGTCTCGGGAATCAACAGCCGTTGGCAAACAAGCTGTGGGGCAGCGCTTTTTTGCCTGCCGAGCATCAGGGAGTGAAGTTTCGCGGGGCCGGCGATCCTGTTTTATATCTGGGCGATCCGGCCGGTTTATCGCGGCAGTCGCGCCGGCAGATGCTTGACACGGTCGCGAGATTGAACCGGATTGAAGCGGAGTCGATTCCAGATCCTGAGATTGAAGCTCGAATAGCGCAATACGAATTGGCGTATCGAATGCAAGCTTCAGCGCCTGAGTTGGTCGACTTCCGAGATGAGCCGGAGTCGACTTTCAAAGCGTACGGCGAAGACGCGCGGCGACCCGGCACGTATGCGGCCAACTGTTTGCTGGCGCGTCGGTTGGCCGAACGAGACGTTCGGTTTATCCAGCTTTATCATCGCGGTTGGGATCAGCATTTGCACTTGCCTCGCGATTTGGCGCGGCAATGCCGCGACGTCGATCAAGCCTCGGCGGCGCTAGTGACCGATCTGAAAAATCGAGGGCTGCTGGAAGATACGTTGGTCGTTTGGGGAGGCGAGTTCGGCCGCACCGCATATTGCCAGGGCGAAATGACCGCCGATGATTATGGGCGCGATCATCATCCGCGCTGTTTTACGATCTGGATGGCCGGCGGCGGCGTTCGCCCCGGCGTTCAGTACGGCAAGACCGACGAGTTCGGTTACAACGTGGTGGAAAACGGGGTTCATGTGCATGACTTGAACGCGACCATCTTGCATCAGTTGGGCATGAATCATTTCAATTTGACGTATCGCTATCAAGGTCGCGATTTTCGGCTGACCGACGTCGCCGGCAAAGTTGTGAGCGATATCTTGCAAACGTGAAACCAAAACGCTAACCGCTTGGCCAGAAGCAACGAGAATATGGAATGACGGACTTCGCGTCGCAATTGGAATGGAATGAGATCGCCGAATCGCTCGATCAGCACGGCTATGCGGTTGTTGATCTGTTGTCGCCTGCGGAGTGTGCCCAGCTGATCGAATCGTACGACGAACAGGCGTTGTTTCGTAAACAGGTCGTTATGGAGAAGCATGGGTACGGGCGCGGCGCGTATCGATATTACGCCTATCCGTTGCCGCCGCTTATCGCCATGTTGCGAACGTCGTTGTACGACGAGCTTGCGAAGATTGCGAATCGTTGGAACGAAGCGCTAAAGATCGAGATGCGATTTCCGGAAACGCACGCATCTTTTTTAAAACGTTGTCATGATGCGGGACAAGAGAAACCGACTCCGTTGTTATTGCGGTATGCCCCGGAAGATTTTAATTGTCTCCATCA
>JBITAD010000412.1:0-2635 GCA_044439945.1 Blastopirellula sp. JB062 | reverse complement strand
GACCCGGCGTGGAGAACTCTGGACGACTCAGGCCTGCAGAAACTGAAAGCCGATACGATGATCGCGGCGCGCAAAGCCGGGCAACAAGCTCCGCAGGCATGGCAGCGCGTGCAAAAGAGCTTGGAGATCGACAAGTCGTTGCGGGCGTTTGAAGAGAACGGAGTTGCGGCGACTTATCATGCGTGCGACGTCTCGGATCGCGCCGCCTTAGCCGCGACGCTTGACGAAATTCGTCGCATAGACGGGCCGATTGCCGGTATTTTGCATGGCGCTGGCATCGACAAATCTTGTCGCATGGAAAAGAAACGCCGTGACGTCGTCAAGGCGACAATCGGCATCAAAGATGGCGCCATCGTTCATTTAGCGGAACTGACGAAGCAAGATCCGATTCGGCATTTTATCGGTTTTGGATCGATAGCGGGTCGCCTCGGCAGTTTCGGTCAAGCCGATTATTGCTTGGCTAGCGACTTGCTGTGCAAGCTAATGGGCGCATATCGCCGGCAACGTCCTTGGGTCCGATCGGTCGGATTCCATTGGCACGGCTGGGACGAAGTCGGCATGGCCGCTCGCCCCGAAACGCAAAGCGTCTTGCGCGACAAAAGCGCACTGAAATTGATGCCGTTAGCCGAAGGTATCGGTCACCTGATCCGCGAGATCGAAGCTGACGTACCTTGCGGCGAAGTTTTGATAACCGAGCGGCGGCATTGGCAGCGATTTGCGGACGGATTAGGTTTTTCGTCCGAAGATGCTCCGGTAACGCCGAGCGATCATGAGCCGCAAACGGAGGTTTCGTCCGAGCCGCTCGCTCCAGCCGATTCGTCGGTAGAGTTACGTACGGAACGTTGCGAACTAAAGCTGATCGACGCCCCGCTTCCGGCTGCGACAGCCAGTGCGCCGACATTCGATTCGCCCGTTTGGATTTTGGGCGAAAATGCGGATGCGATCGAGCTTGAACGACGTTTGCGACAGACGAACGTCGAAGTGCATCGCTTTAAAGCCGACGCCGATTTAGATGAAACGCTCGCTTGGCTCGACTCGTTGCACCCGCAACGCCCAGCCAAGCATCTCTTTTTGATGACTGGCCGCGATGCCGATTCTTATGACTCGTTGTCTGCGAAAGAGATTGATCGGCGGCGTCACGAAGGAATTATCGCGCCTTACTTTATCGCTCAGAATTGGTACAAGCGACTGCTGAAATCGCCTGAGAGCGGAACGGGCGACTTGGTTGCGGCGACCTCGCTAGGAGGCGATTTCGGTTTCGAGTCGGTGGTGCGTCTGCCGGACGGCGGCGGGGTTGCGGGCTTTATGAAGTCGCTGCATATCGAAGACTCGCGGCTCGAACGGCGCGGCGCACGTTGCAAAGTGATCGACGCCCCGTCAGACGAGTCTCCGGCGGTTCTTGTTGATGCAATGTTACGCGAATTGGCGGCTGATCAACCTGAAGTCGAGGTCAGTTGGCGGCAAGGCGCGCGATGCGTGATTCGACCGATTGGTACGCCCATGCAGGCGGGCCCGGCGGCGAACGTGCCGCGCGGGGGCGCCTGGGTCGTCACCGGCGGAGCACGCGGTATTACGGCGATTGCGGCTCGCGAGTTGGCAAGTCGTTACGGCTGGAAATTGCATCTGCTCGGTAAGAGCCCTGCCCCGTTGCCCGACGCGGTTTGGCGTAACTTTGACGAAGAGCAGCTAAAAGCCTACAAGACGCAGATTGCTCGCGAAGCGGTCGCAGCCGGTCAATCGCCAGGCCAAGCCTGGGATCGCGTGCTGAAAGACTGCGAAATTTTTAACAACTTGCAACGCTTTGCCGATGCTGGGGTGAATGCGACTTATCACCAATGCGACGTGACGGATCGCGACGCCCTGGCCGCCGTGCTAGAAGAAATTCGTCAACGTGACGGAGCGATCACCGGCTTGATGCATGGGGCGGGTTTGATTGAACCGGGGCGATTTGATCACAAGCGGCGTCCTTTCGTCGAGAAGTTGGTACGCGCCAAATTTGACGGGTTGTTACATTTGTTCGCGCTGACGAAGAACGATCCGCTAACCCATTGCATCGGTTTCGGCTCGATCAGCGGCCGCTTCGGCGGCAACGGCCTTAGCGACTATGCGGCCGGCAATGATTCGATGTCGAAGGCGCTTGACTGGTTCCGCGGGGCGCGTCCCGATTGCACGACGTTATGCATCCACTGGGAGTCTTGGGAAGGCGCCGGCATCGCCACCCTGTCTCGCTTCGCTTGGGGACCGCGCTCCGTCATGAAAATGAAGTACATGACGCCTGAAGAAGGCGTGCGACGCTTAGAGGAAGAATTGGCAGGCGGCGCTCGCAAGGCGGAAACGCTGTACACGTTCGGCGATTTCTACCCGATGTTCTATCCGCAGGAACAATTTCCTCTGGGCGAATTTCAGCCTCGCACGGGGACGGCGGTCGACGCTTCTTATCCGTTGGTCGAAACGTCGCGAAACGAACAAGAGGAATTGGTCTGCGACGTTCCGCTTGATCCGGTCAACGATCCGTTTTTGGCGTTGCATCGATTGCGAGGCAAGCCGTTGATGCCGGTAGTCGTTACGTTAGAAGCGCTGCGCGAAGCGGCCGAGTTGGCGTCGGGCAAGAAGGCGATCGCAATTTGCGACGTCG
>JBITAD010000411.1:0-2635 GCA_044439945.1 Blastopirellula sp. JB062 | reverse complement strand
CGACGTTTGGGTGGGCGGAACGCTTGTGGTGGGAGAAAAACAAGTGTTGCAAAAGTGTGAGGAATTATTTAGTATATGGGTGTTGCTTGAGGGCGACGCACGTCGGCGAGGGCGAATCGCATCCAATTGGAGTTCGCTTGAGCCGTGCGAGCGTGCAGCCTTTTCGAGCAACTACGGTTTGCTCGTTTTGTCCTGGTTCGGCAGCCAATCACGGGCGGTCAAACAAGGACGAAGCGAGAGGATGTTTTTGACGTTGGCGGCAATTCGCTGGGCGGCGCGACCCTTTAGGGCGACGACATGCCTGCGGTATTCACGCTTTTCACTTGGTAGGGATTCGCTTCGCCAGCTTGAACCGGTTCGACTTGGCAGCGCATCTCGACCAGCGGCACGTTAGGCGTATCGCTATATTGCAACCCTTGAAACAAAGGACGACCGAAACGATGGTTAGGCTGTTGCGGCACTTGGGCGATTGTTTTTCCGTTGCGGAGGATCAAGAAGTGAGCGATTCCGCTTTCGAGATCGGCGGTCGCCGACCAACTCAGCTGATCGCCGTCGAGCTTGACGTCGGTCGGCGCCGGAGGAGGCGTCGAGTCGACGACCTGCGTATCGCGAACGTATTGCGACCAGGCCTGGGCGATCGCTTGATTGGGCAGCCACACCGACGTGGCCCGCTCGCCGGCGTATTGTGCGGCGGCGACCGGCTCGGCCTGATGAGGTTCGTGGGGCGAAAGAGGCGCGAGCCAAGCGAGTTGCGGGTTGACGGCACGCAGCGGTTGGCCAGGTTGTTGCGGCAGCCGCGCGGTCAAGCAAGCGTCGAACCAGGGAATCGCCAAATAGCGCTGATTGCCGCATTCGTGACTGGTCAGCGGATCGATCGCCACCCCGAGCAAAGCCCCTTGCCCGCGGAGCGTATCGAAAAACGTTTGATTCGCGGGCCAAACGCCGGCAAACCGCCCGTCGGTGACCGAGACCCCCTCTTGGGTTCCGAGATTACACATCATCGGCACCTGCAGGGCCTCAGGCGGAAGTTGGTGCGGGCGGATCGCGCGGCCTTCGACGGCGGCCAACAGCGGCACGCCGGAGCGCAGCCAAGCGGCCGCGACGCGACTCGGGTGCAGCATGACCATGCCGCCGCACCAATGTCCGCCGCCGCTATGCCCCCATAAGGCCCACGGAACGCTCGCCAGCTCGGCATGTCCGCATTGGTCGCCCAGATCGGACAAGGCCGTTTGAAACGCGGCGTCGGACCCGTTCCGAGGATCGCACCATTTTTGACAATCGGTCCCCTTCGGCTGTTCGTACGAAGGAGACAGCAACGCGCAATCATGCTTGCTCGCCAGCGCTTGCCAATGCAGGTCGAAGGCGCCGCTTTGGCCTGATTTGCACGAGCCTTCGCCGCAACCGTGCTGATGCACGATAACGCCGCGCAGCCGCTGTACATGCGGCGGAACCCAAAGCGTATAGCTGACCGGAAAGCTCAAGCCCTCGGCTGCCGGCCGGGCGTCGTAACGTACGCGATAGTATGGCGCCGCGACCGCCGGCGGATTGTCGTAAGGGGGTTGTTGAGCCGTTACCTCATGCGGAAAGAAGACGAGCGTTAAGAAACAGGCGACGATAGCAACAACAGGCAAACAGGGCATGGCGAACGCAACTCGGGTAACGAAGTGAGGAATGGGCCGGAACATTCCGACCCCGTCGGCGAAGCGTTTTAGAGCCGGTCTCAAAACCTCATTTCGGCTTCGATTTCCAGATTTCGGCGATCTGCTTCGTCGGTCTGCATTGACGAATCGTCGTAGATTCGCCTGCTTCGACCTCCTTGCATCTCCGCCAAAAACAGAAAATCTCGGGCACGAAAACAGTTTTGATACCGGCTCTAGTTTAGTGGACCGCAAGCGACAAAAAAAGCGAAACCGCGACGGCATCGAAGATGCGAACGTCGCGGCGGCTGGATGCATTGCAAGCGCGATCGCTACTTGGCTTTGGCGAATTTGAGCGTGCCGATCGCGGCCGATGGCGTGAACCGAAATTCGGTATTTGAGAGGATCTGAAATTGGCCGGCCAATCGAATTCCGTCGTCGCCGATCAGCGAAAGAGTTTCGCCTTTCAAATCGTACTTGCCTGTCGACTGGGTTTGTCGTCCCGATTTGACGTAGACCAAGCGAAACTTGTTTTCGGGATTGAAGCGGATTGCGATCGCTTCTGTTGGCGATTTAGCCGCCGACCAGGCGCCAAGCAGTGAAGTCGACTTGCTTTCGGCGGGTTGCGACGGTTCGGCAGAGACATTGCCGCCCGGCATTTTCCAAAGATCGACCGTTCGTTTGGCCAAAATCGCCATTTGATTGATCGCGTCTCGCAGCGTTCGTCCCGTCAGCGATTCGTTCGGCAAAGTCCGAAACAATTCGGTACGACGCCGCGCGGCGCTAAAAGTAAAAACCGACGGGGCATATTGTTGGTTCGCCGCCAACAGCTTGATCAATTGCGAATTTGATAACTTCGCTTCGTCTTTGAGCGTGCTGAGCGGCATCGTCAGACCGATCGACATTTCGTCTTCAGCCAGGGTTACCAACACGTTGAACTTCCAATCGTCGAGCGATTTTTTCACCAACACGACTCGCGATCCGGCCTCTTGGTTTTC
>JBITAD010000410.1:0-2641 GCA_044439945.1 Blastopirellula sp. JB062 | reverse complement strand
CCAGGAACCGATTTCATCGCTTCGCAGGCGTTCGTAATCAGGTTGATCAAGATCTGTTGAATCTGAATCGCGTCGACATTGACGACCGGCAGCTTCTGGGGGAGATCAAAATGGACGAAAACGTCGTTATCGCGAATCATCGGCGCAATCAACTCGGCCGAATCATGCAGCAGGTCGTAGACTTCGCGGATCTCCATTTTCGCCTCGCTACGACTGGCGAAGTTGCGCAAGCGACGAATGATTTCGCCCGCCCGAGTCGCCTGATCGACAATCCGCGAGATGCAATGCGCGATGTTCTCTTCGCGGTCTTCTCGCTGCGATTTCAGCAAATTGGCGCAGGTGCTGCCGTAGTTCGAGATCGCATAAAGGGGCTGGTTCACTTCGTGCGCAATTCCGGCCACGATTTCGCCCAGGGTGTTCAAGCGGGCCACATGGGCAAGTTCCATGTTACGCCGCCGCAGTTCGTCGTCGGCTCGAACCTTTTCCGCAATATCATTGACGACGCCGACGACGTGCGTCGCCATCGCTTTTTCGTCGCGGACGGGCGCAATCGAAATTTCGCACCAACCGAACTCTCCTCCGGCCCGGGCCAGGCGCAATGTTTCTTGCATCGCAATCCCCTGACGCACTCCATTTAGCAACTGCCGCAACTGCTCTTCTTCGCGGGGATCGGCTTGAAACAGATCGAGATTGCGGCCCTCCAATTGGCCGGGCGCGACGCCCAACATTTGCTCTAACGCGGGATTGCCGTACACGATTTTCGGTTCGTTATCAGTCAGCCCGACGATAAAGACCCCGTTGGTCGCCGAAGAGATCGCTCGGTCTCGAATTCGTAGAGCCAGTTCAGCCCTTTTTCTTTCCGTGATATCCAGAAATACGATCTGGCACGCAGGGCTGCCGTGATAATCGATCGGCGTCCCTGCGATCGAAACGTCGATCATGCGATTGTCGACGCATAGCATATGATGCTCTTCGGCGGCGGTCGACTCGCCTGCGTACAGCAGGGCGATTTGCCGCCGAACGGCTTCGCGCTCTGCGGGGACGATAAAATCTTCGATCGGGCGTCCGACCAATTCTCCGTCGCTCGCGGCGCCGAGACACTCGACCGCTTTTTCGTTGGCAAGCACCACCTTCTCTTGGCTATGCACCAAGATCGGCACCGGCGAGTTATCGACCAACGCGCGATAGCGACGTTCGCTGTTGCGCAGCGCGATCTCGGCGTCGCGCTTGTCGCCGATCAACTGCCATTGCCGGATGGCGCGTTCGGCGATGCGCGGCAATTCCGAGAAAAAATGCTCGGTTTTCACGACGTAATCGATCGCACCGCGCTTCAACGATTCGACCGCCGTTCGTTCGTCGCCGTAACTGGTCATCACGACGATCGGAAATTGCTGATCTTCAGGCCGATGATGCGACAATAAATCGACGCCGCGACCATCCGGCAACATGTTGTCGGCCAGGGCGAGATCAGGACGTCGCTGCGCAATTTCGCATCGCGCCTCTTCCAACGACGCGGCGATGACGACGTCAAATTGCGACGAAAACGTCTTGAATGCCCGACTCATCAAGATCGCATGCGAGCGTTCGTCTTCGATGATCAAAATGCGGTATTCGTCGGCCACAAACCAACCTCTGACAAGACGATTGAGCTAACGCCGTTTAGGCGGTTCGTTCCAAACCAGCCAATAAAATCCGAGATCGCTTAACATTTTCGAAAATTCGACAAAATCGATCGGCTTGACCAAGTAGCTGTTCACATGATGCGCGTAGGCCTGGTTGACGTCGGTCTCGGCGTCGCTGGTCGTTAAGACAACGACCGGGATGCCGGCCGTCGTACGATTTTTTTTGATCTCATTCAGGACGTGCAAGCCGTCGTATTTGGGCAGTCGCAAGTCAAGCAATACCAAATCGGGCAACGTCTCGACGTTCTGATACTGCCCGATCTGAAACATGTATTCCAGCGCCGATTCGCCGTTATCGACATGCACGATTTCGTTCGCGACCGCATGCTCGCGGAAACTGCGCATGACCAACTTGGCGTGCGCCGCATTATCTTCAACTAACAGAACTTTGATGGGACGTCCCTGCATCGTTCGTCTAACCTAACTTGGCAGTCGATAACGGAAGAGAGTTGGGATCGCGCGGAATTCGGAACCCAAAACAGGCGCCGCGCACCGGATTCGATTCTGCCCAAATCTCTCCGTGATGAAACTCGATGATTCGTTTTGCAATTGCCAACCCGATGCCAGTACCTTCGGAATCGGGATCCAGCTTTTCAAATAGTCCGAATATTTTTTCGCGAAAGTTGTCAGGGACGCCGCATCCGTTATCTCGCACCCAACAATGCGCGTAGCGATAATCCGCCGACATTTGAATTGTGACGCGCGGATCGGATTCATCCGCATATTTTATCGCATTTTCGACCAAATTCTGTACTACTTCTTGGAGCCGCACTCGATCGCCGTAAAACTGGCAATCATCGCACGAGACCGATACGCTAACCTGCTTTTTGGCGATTTGACCGGCTAAAAAGGTCAAAACGCCGTCGACCAGCTCCCGCCCGTCGACGTAGCCGGCAGGATTGCAAACTCGACCGATGCGCGATAATTCTAATAAATCGTCCAGCAGATCTTTCATCTTT
>JBITAD010000409.1:0-2613 GCA_044439945.1 Blastopirellula sp. JB062 | reverse complement strand
CCTTTGGTTTGAAGATTCAGAGGAACTCGGGCCGTACAAACGATAGGCGACGATAAAGTCGGCCCATTCTTGCGGGACGACTTCCAACAGGTTCGCATGAAGCGACTCTAGATCTTCTTCATTGATAAAGATCTTCTGCAAGCCGTCGGTTCGATAGTTTTTTTCCATCCCGTAGAGGGTCAAATACGAGGTCCAACCGCGCTCCGGCACTTCGTCTAGCATCTCTTGCTCAAAGCGATCTTGATCGGGCGACAAGGCTAGCTCTTGCGGACCGATGACGCCGTTCCGGTTTTCGTCGCGTCCGAACAACAGTTGCGGGGTGACCCCGCGAACGAGCAACAGTTCTTCGACAGTTTCCAACGGGCCGTTTTTCGGCGCGTACGGAGGGTCGAGCCCTGAATAATAATCGACCTCGGCCCCATACTCGCGTGGTTCGTCGTCTTCGTCCAGATAATCGAGAATCGCATCGGCAATTTCTTCGGTCATGCCTGGCAACCCCATCAACAACTGTCGTCCGGCGCTGCCTGAGGTCAGCGTCTCGTCGCTGGCAAGGCCGCTGACCGACGAACTGCCGCCAGATAATCCCGCAGCGGATGCGGCGTCGCTCAGTTCGCTCAGTCCTGACGCGTCGGCCAAACCCGAGGCGGCGCTCGACTGTTGGTCAAGCGTTAATAACGCATTGAGATTCAGCCGAGCCGATTCGTCCTCGAGCCCATATCGGATTCCGTTTAAATAGCCGTCGACGTCGACCAGCGGCGCTAAAATCGTGAAGCGTCCCCGCTGGCGATCGTCTAACTCGTCATCGACGACTAATTGACCTTGAAACATCGCGGGATTGTCATAGACGCCCCCCATCTCGACGACGAATTCCGGTTCTTGTGCTAAATAGGCTTCTAAAAAAGATTCGCCCGACTCTGCGAAAGACCGAGCTTGAATCTGGCGGCCGGTCAACTGAACGGCACGGTTTTCGGTCTGCATGAGTTCGGTAAACGCATAGGCGCCTAACGAAAGCATGATGATCACGACCATCACGACGATCAGCACGGCGCCGCGGCGCGTTCGCTTTTCGAATTGAACGATCATAACGACGACTCCAAGCTATCGGCGGAGTTAGTCAGATCGGTTTCTTCTTCCGCTATAGGGTCGATCGGCTGGGCGATCGGAATTCGAATGAGCCGGCGATAAACCATGTCTCCTTCAGCCATGCCGACGGCGACCGCTTCGTCCCCTTCAGCCGCGCCGCCCCGCTCGTCGGTCGCGCGAATCGCAATCGTAATGTCGACGGCCAACGGCAAACCGCCCATCGTCGACGAGTCCCACTCTTCGTACCACTGGTAGCCGTCGAAATAGCGGAACGTCAAATAGGAGATTTCCGGGGCTAAAATCTCAGCCGTCGCATCGAGTTGCTGCGTGTCGCCGTTATCTAACGCCCATTGCGTGATCGAGCGATCCAAGACGCGGCGAACCAAGCCTGACTGCTCAGCGGTTCGGTCGGCCGGATCGCCGACGACTCCCTGATAGGCGGAGCCAGGGATAAGCAAATAGTAAGTCACCGTCTTTACGTCGCTAGGTCGATCCGCAAGTCGTTGCGAGCGAAAGCCGACATACTCGGGATCGTACTCGTCGACGCGCGGCAAGCGAGACATGTCAAATTGCAATTCGGTCGCGTTGCCATATAAACCGATCTCCATTGCGGGCACTTCCGAAGCGGCCAGGTCCGCGGTATTGCTTTCAGTCGACTGCTCAGTCAACGAATCGAGGCCGCCCAGGTCAGCGTCCCCCAAATCGCCCAGCATCGAACTGGCGGCGCCAGCCCCGGCGTTGGAAGCCAACGCTTCGACCGAAGAAAAATCGATGTCGTTTTTCCAAATGCAATTGCGAAGATCGTCTTCGATCAGTTTCATGACGGCGCGGGCCAACTGCGCTTCTTCAATATTGGTGCGTCCGACGTCGACGCTCCGCGAAAACATATGAATCGCAGCGCTGACGGCCGCCATTAAAACGACGGCGATCGCCGAGGCGACGACAAGTTCTAGCAGCGTCAAACCGCGGCGCCGATAAACGGAAGGCAAACGTTTCATAAGGCGCCTCCGCTAAGACTGTCGGCTGACGAATCGCTTGTTTCCGGCAACTCGATAGATTCCAGCTCCGGATCGGGTATCCAGCGCACCAGCTGAAATTGATCGGCGTCTGCCAACGATATCGCATTGATGCGGCGGACCGAAACTCTCACGGCCAATAAGCCCTCCATCATCGCCGGCTCCGAATCGATCGAGTAAGCCCACTGAGCCGTATGTGCGGGAACGGCGACCTCGGTCTCGCTGAGCATATTGACCGGAATGTCTTGCACCGGATCCGGCAAGCGGACGCCGACGACGATTTCTTCCATAATCGTTTGACAGATCATCTGCGACTCGGTCAGCCCTTCCGCTTCGCGAGCGTTCCGGTAACCGATATTGACCAATTGCCCCAATACGGCCAACGAGCCGGCTAAGATGGCGAAAGCCAATACGACTTCGAGCAGCGAAAATCCTTTCTTGCCGCAATGTCGACGCAGGGTCGGTTTCACGGCGAAAGATCCTCCTTCGAATCCACTTCTAAAATGGTGGCGAT
>JBITAD010000408.1:0-2643 GCA_044439945.1 Blastopirellula sp. JB062 | reverse complement strand
GTTGGTGGTATCGTAGTCGAAACGATAATCGACTCCTTCAACCAACGTGGTGACCGCATCGCTGCTGATCTCTTGGACAATAATCGATTGCCCAGTGACGGTCGAATCGTCGATGCCGGAACCTTGCGGTTGATTGGTCAGTCCGCTGGTATCAAGCAATTGCAGCGAGATGTTGGCCAGCGGGCCCTCCAACAGTTGGATCACGTCCGGGGTCGGATCAAGATCTAAATTGGCCGCGTCATTGTCTTGCGGCACGACCAACACGGCGCTGGGGCCGCGGGTGTCGGCTCGGTCCAACGCACCGATATCCTTGAAGGCGTTCTCGCCGACGCCGCCGTTGGACACGACATTGGGGTCGTCATAGCGAACCTGGCCGGATTGATCCCGTTCCGGAGCTTTGACCGGCGACGTGGCAATGCCGAGAGGAGCGTTCAGCGTGTTGAATTCTGTGCGGTCGAAGATCGAATCGAACGCGGCGTCAATCGCTTCCGAGCCGTCCATCAGATAGAAGTTGCCGACGGAAGGATTAACGAATAGCGGATCGTTGTCGCCCAACAATATCGGTTCTTGTCCCGTCGTTCCCGCACCTCCGGCGTTGTTGTTATTGCTTTGGAACAACGTACGCGAAATTCGGGTGTGCGTCGGAGAGACGCCGTCGTTTTCGATGTCGATGCCGACGTCGAAGTTGGCGACGATATTGTTGACGATCGTCGGGCCTGCTTGGTCGTCGATCTGAATGCCGACGTCGCCCGAGGCGTTGCCGTACAACGTGTTATTGATGATCCGGCCGACCGGGACGGAACCGGGGGCTTGCGTCGCCGGCGCCGCATCTCCGCTAAAGCGAATCGCACCGTCGCCATTGTTATAGACGATGTTGTTGACGATCGTCACGCCGGTCGCGAGATGATCGGAGTTGATCTCTAAGAAGTTGCGGGTCGCACCTTGGTGCGGCAAATTCTCGCCGCCGTTGACGCTGGTATCTCGCGGGCTCGCGTCGACCAAAATGCCCCACTCCAACGAGTTCGAGACGCGGTTCGAGCTGATAATGATCTGCCCCTGATCTCGGAAGCTGTTTTGATCCCCTTCCAAGTCAAAGTTCCATTCGCCCCCAAACTGGAAGGGCGACTCCGAACCGTCGTCGACGCTGATCTTTAAGTCGTACTCAAACTTTTCGTCGGTATAAACGCGATTCGGATCAGCGACGTCAATGGCGATTTCCGGATCAAACGCATTGTTGGCGAAGTGACTGATCGCCACCACGTATCGCCCGACTTCGGACGTATCGGCGACGGAGTAGCTTAGTTCCGTATCGCCGAGAGCCGATTGGGCGACTTCAGTGACGTTGCCGGACGAATCGACGTAGAACAAACGAATTAGCGAACTCAACGGGTTTTGCAGCGTTCGCGGATCAAGATTCGCCGTGATCGTGCCGTCTAGGCCGACATACGCGGAGTAAAGATCAACGTCGGCGTTTTTGAACGGATCAAGCGGATCGAACGAGAACGGATTGTCGCCGATCTGACCATGAGCGTTAAACTCGATATAGCCGGGGATCGTTCGGCCGTCGAGCCCGGTATCGATCGTCGTGTCGTCGCTTGGATCGCTCGTATCGATCTTATCGGCATCCTCCTCGTATTGCAGGACGCCAAGATTCGAGGTGCCGAGCAAGCCGACGATCACTTCGTCGGAATAAGGGCTCTTGGGCGAAAGATCAACTTGGCCGCTAGTCGTATTTTCGGAGATTGCGGCGTTCACTCTGGCGATCACGCCGAACGTGCGGGTTGATTCGATAAGATCGCGATCGTCGTGACCTACGGTATCGTTGATGGCGGTCGAAAGCGCCCGGGCGATATCCGCTTGGCTCATCGTGGGACGATAGCCGATGGTGTAAACGCCGTCCGCTTCGTCATCCATCGCGGTCGGCGCCGGGTTGGCGGCAGTCTCGCTGTCGAGATTGTAGAAGCGGAAAACGATCGTATCGACCCCGTCGCTAACCTCTAAGCGAGAGTTGTGGGGAATCGATTCTCCGGCCGGAACGGACACGGAGTGCCCTTGTACGAATCGGACGTTCGTATCCCAGACGGTCGCCGCATATCGTTCGCTGATGAAGGAGCCGCCGGCGAAGACGTATTCGGTACCTTCACGCAATTCGAGCTGATACTCGCCTTCAAAAGTGTCGATCAGCAAGGCGTTCGGATTGTCTTCAAATCCGGTTCCCCCAGCCGACGCGTTCGTCACCATCTCGCCCCGTTCGGCGAAACCAATGATCAGGTCGTCGATAAAGATACCCTGATTCGCGTTGTCGAATCCGCGCTCTCGCGATCGGTTCAGCAGCGGGTTGAGCGAAGTGCTGAAAACGTTTGGCAAGCCGTTGTTAAAGTTGGTCGAGTTGGGATGGTCTTGCATGACCCCGAAGGTATCGCCTTGCAGTTTCGCGTCGACGCCGATGTTCGACGTCACTTCGAGCGTCGCGTCAAAGTAACGCGTGACCCCGTATCCGCCGACCATGAATAAGAACTCGGCATGGCGAGGTACGATGACGTACTCGATGTCGCGATTGGCGTCGACGGTGTCCGCACCGATCACCTCTTGCATGCGAAGTTGCATGATTCTGGCGATATCGACGTCGCTGATCGTTTGTTG
>JBITAD010000407.1:0-2650 GCA_044439945.1 Blastopirellula sp. JB062 | reverse complement strand
GAGGTCGGCAAATTAAGTTTAGAAGCCTATCTGGACCGAGTCGTTTTTTACGAAGCTCGCTCGTTTTCGCGCCGCGACTTTCAACAGTTCATGTACGCCCAGTCCAAAGCCTTGCCGGAAATGCTCGAATTAATGAGCTTGGTCAAACGGCTAAATCATCTGCATGTGATTGCTGTCAGCAATGAGGGGCGCGAATTGACGGAGCATCGAATCGAACAATTTCGCTTGCACGAGCTGTTCGACTGTTTCGTCTCGTCCTGCTTTGTCCATCTACGCAAGCCGGATGCCGAAATCTATCGCTTGGCGATCGATATCGCCCAAGCCAAACCGCATCAAATTGCGTATGTCGACGATCGCTCGATGTTCGTCGAGATCGCTAGCAGTCTCGGCATTCGCGGCATTTGCCATCGTTCGGTCGAAGAAACGCAACAAGCGTTTCGCGAGTTAGGCATGAAGGTCGAAGCGTAATCGCGCCTCACGCCTAAGGGCCGTTTCGTCGGCCAGCGGCACGATTCAGTCGGCGATACGAACTTGGAAGTCGCGACCTTCCCAACGATCTTCTTCGACCCAATAAATAGTAAACGTAAGCTCGGTTCCCTTCGTCAGCTTATTGGCGGAGAGATCGACGAAGTGAAGCCCCAACGAGTTGCTTTGCGTGGCGCTATCTTGTTTGGAACCCCACTGATCGACGCTCCAGTGAATCACTGCTTCCGCTTCGCAGATGATGCGCAGCGGCAGGCCGCTTGCGATCTCGATCGGTTGATGTGCGAGGGTCCAAATCTCGACGCTTTTTTGGGTTCGTCTGACGGCATAACGCTGATAGACCGATTCGATACGATCGAAACAGACTCCTTCGCTATGGCTGCGGACGAGAGAAACGTATTCGGCATGCGCCCAACAAAGCGGCATTGCCGACCCGGACGGGGCGCCGAACTTCATTTCTTTTTCCGGCAAGTCGGCGGTATCCCAAAGCTGTTCAGTTAGCATGCCGCCGGCGTTGGCGAAGCCTTCAATCGCTTTTATGTAGGGAACCGGATCACGACCGGCGGCGAGTTCATAGTGCCCTCGTTCGCCCGTCAATAAGGGCCAGCATCTCCCTTCGCCTGCTCCGTCGAAAGCGCGGCCGTCGGGATATTGACCATAGCCGTCGTGATTATAGCGTCGCCAGCATGGCCCTTGCGGCAGGTCGCGTTTGAGAACCTGGTCGATCACCGCGACCGAATCGACGATGATCGGGTCGTCGGCGGCTCGCACGCCGAGTCGCACCAATTGGAGAAATCCGCCGTCAACAACATTCCGAACGGGATGCTCGCCTCCGCCGTTTTTGATGACTAGCGTCGCCGTATTGGGATCGGCGGCGATGCGACCCGGTCGGGTCGGCGCCGGCGTGATCCGAACGTAATGCCGCGGTTTGCCCGGTACCAATTCTCCGCAATCGGTTACGGTCCATTTTTCGAGCGAATCGGCGACCCAATCGGCGTAGTCGCGTAAAAATTGGGCGACTTCGTCATCATCTTGAATTGAAGCGAAATCGGCTGCGCAGATTACCGCCCCGATTACGGCCGCTAGGGTCGAGGGCGAATAACCTTCGTTTTCTTCCCATCGCTCTTGCGCGGTTACCGGTCCGTGCAGAATCAAATAACGGACGGCTCGACGCACCATGGTCGCCGGGGCGAAACTTTCTAACGCGTCGACTTGTTGCAAACGCCAGGCAAGAATCACGGGGGCGGCGATTTCGTCAAGTTGAACCCCTCGCCAATATGGGGCGCCGTCGATGCGGCTGTTTTGCGGCATGCCTCCATCTTCGCGCTGTACGCAGGCTAACCAGGTCAGCGCTCGCAAAGGAGATTCTTTTTCGCCGCAGGCAAGCAGCGCGGTCGTCGTTTGCGCCATGTCACGCGCCCAAACCAGATGATAGCCGCCCGAGTCGCTATCGTCTTTGGTTTCTCCCCACGGAATGCTCATCGAGGCGACGGTAGCGCCCGAAAACGTCTTGTCTTCGTGAGCCATCAACACGCATTGGCTCAAGCGGATCAGATTTGCCGTCTCGGCGTCTTGCAGTCGCATCGGGTTAGGATAGATCGTTCGCTTCCATTGTTCGACGAAACGTTGCCGCTGCGTGGCGAAGGGATAAACGAACGCTTGCAGCAACTGAGTCGCCGCGCTCTGACGGCTGTTTCCCATGCCGACGCCCAAATTGAATTCGAGTCCTTTCGTCAGGTCAATCTGCCCCATCATGGCGATATTGCCGTCTTGTGCGCTTTCGTATTGCCAATCCATTCGATAGTTGTCATTCAAGTCGCGCCAGCCGTCGCTGACACCGACAAACCCGACCGAGGTGCGAACGAAGTCGCTATCGCAACCTAAGACCAAATGCGTCGAATCGCGCATGGCATGTAGCAACCGTTTTCCTGCCAAGTCAATCGATTCGGCCGAATTATGTTCACCGGTATCGTTCAGATGCGGCGCCAACAGCACGAATATTTGAAGTTTGTCGCGGAGCGAAGCGTCGAAGATTTCGACTTGCACGTTCGTCAGTACTACGCTGGAATGCGGTTCGCTAATAATCTCTTTCGTTATTTGGTATCGCTTGTCAGGCGCCGTATTGATCAAACGGTATAGCAGTGCGTTCGGCTCAGGGCGCTCGATA
>JBITAD010000406.1:746-2651 GCA_044439945.1 Blastopirellula sp. JB062 | reverse complement strand
GAGGCTTGGAGTTGCGCAGCGGTCGCTTTCATGTATTCCGTTTGAGAGATCACGCGATCGCCGTCGGAATCGCCGAATAGGAAGATTTCGGCCTGGAACTCTCCTCCGCCGGAGCCGCCGACTTCGATCGTCAGCGTGCTCGTTCCCATTTCAAAATAGACCAGGCTGTCGGTCGTGCCGTTGACGTTCGACATAGCGCTGATCAACGGAATCGTTTGCGAAGGATTGTCCTTCACATGAATTTGCGGGATGCCGGGATCAAAGTTGCCGCCCGTTCCCTTGATCTTCAGTCCGACAATGACGGACGAAGGGCCGGAGAGGTGATCGAGAGTGATATCGCGACTCTCTCCCTGGGAGATGGTTAGATCTTCAACCAGATCGATGGTAGTCAGTGCCAGCAAGTTGCGAATCTCAAGACGTTCGCTAGCCAATTGGCTGGTTGCCTTGCGACGACGATTTCGTCCATGCTTGCGAAGCTTGCGATTTTTTTCACGAGTCCAATCTGTGTTTTTCATACTTTGCACCGACCACCCAGTGTCAGGGGTATTCCGAAGATTTGGGGGGTTAAGGAGAGAATTGGAGAACGAGGGAATCAGTAGAATTGGAACGAATCTAACCGTCGGGAAAATATCCTGGGTTAGAGAGGGGGAGTCACTCCTCGGAGTTCCATTTAAATCAGCCACTTTGGCGATTTCAACGAGAATGCTGGCGCCGCGGACAACTAATTCCCCAAATAGGGTGGAGAGAACACTGTTTCGATCTGGTTATACCGCTTAATCGCATAATAAGGCCCACTGCTGAATAGAATCATGCATGCATGTTTATGCGAAACCTGGGAAGATATTCCGATTAGCGATTTTGTAGGGAGTGCTGTCGCGGCAATCCCTTTGATACCAATGATTTCGATCAAACTTTCTCGCGCAGTTCTACCGAATGAACTACTGCCTACCGGGTACATTTTGCGCGATGCCGTCGTTTCGATGCCACAAGGTTACGGAATGACCTCGTATCCGCTGCTCGGGGGGAAAGGATTCATGGTCAAAGGAGTGCAGGATGCCGCACTACCCAATATGGCGAGTCTTCGTGCTATCTGGCGTACTGACGTTGGGGAGTACGTGTTTTGCGCAAGACATCGACGTGGAGCCAGTCGTCTTAGACTCCTCGATTGATGCGGCTCCCGTCGCCTTCGAAGAGACAGAGGTCGAATCGATTTCCATCACAGACTCCGACCACGAAATTGCGTGGGAAGAGCCTTGTTACCAATATGACTTCGGATGTCGTAACCATTGCGTCGCTGGCGACGGCGGCTGGTTTTACGACGCTTGGATCGCACAAGGTTATACGGCCAACGTCGATCACCCCGTGAACAACTTCAACACCCCGATGACTTTCAACGATCGGGCTGACGAATATCAGATGAATCAGCTCTATCTTGCGATGGGCAAGAAAGTTGATGAGGATAATTGCAATTGGTCACTAGGGGGCCGAGTCGATCTGCTTTATGGCTCGGACTATTACTTTACGACCGCGCTGGGTCTAGAAACGCATCAAGATGGCACCCAGCACTGGAACGGCGACGGACCGCGCGGCAATGGCGCCGCCGCGTTATACGGTTTGGCGATGCCGCAACTCTATGCCGAGATTTACGCCCCGATCGGCAACGGATTGAAGGTCAAGTTCGGCCATTTCTACACGATCATGGGCTACGAGTCGGTGATGGCGCCTGAGAACTTCTTTTACTCTCATGCCTATACAATGCAGTATGGCGAACCGTTCACGCACACCGGCGTATTGGCTAGTTACGCTGCCGGCGATTATTTAACGTTGCACGGCGGCGTGACGAACGGTTGGGACAATTTTGATAATCCCAACGGGCAATTGTCGGCTTTGCTAGGGTTTCAATAC
>JBITAD010000406.1:0-736 GCA_044439945.1 Blastopirellula sp. JB062 | reverse complement strand
AATACGCCAATGACGTCTCTTCGCTTTCGTACTCGTTGATTAACGGAAAAGAAGATACGAACGGCGAAAACAATCGCTTCGCCTATTCGTTGGTTTACACGCGTAAGCTCACGAATCGTCTTACCTACGTATTCCAAAACGACTTCGGGTTAGAAGAGAATGCGAAGCTCGATGCGAGTTTTAATACCGAGAACGCCTACTGGTACGGGATCAATCAGTATCTTTACCTCAAATACACCGATACGGTTGATCTGGGGCTGCGGCTCGAATGGTTTCGAGATGAAGACAACTATCGGGTGATCGGTCCGCCGATCGAACTCTTTTCCAATGGCGGCAATTATTACGAATTGACGATGGGGGCCAACTGGCGACCTTGCAAGTTCATCAACGTTCGACCTGAAGCTCGCTACGACTGGTCAGACGTCGACTTGTTAGGTCAGCAAGGTCCCTACAACGACTTTCAAGATAAACGGATGTGGACGTTCGCCTGCGACGTGATCTTCAAATTCTAATCGAAGGGGTTGCTGCCAGTGCTACTGTGCTGGCGGCAAAATCCGCCCAACCGTTAAATTCGACTGAAGCGACTTCAGCCGGTAGTCCGATAGGATGACTGTGACGGCAAAGTTTACGCGCAAACCGCAGCTTTGCCGAGATGCTGGTCTATCCCCCGGACTTCAGGCGATTCAAAATGTCGCGTTGCCTCTTTAACGCTGTATTTCTGCTGTTTTGCATGTCG
>JBITAD010000405.1:361-2665 GCA_044439945.1 Blastopirellula sp. JB062 | reverse complement strand
CTCTAGCGATGATGCGCCTAATGCAGTCTCCGTGTTGCGCAAGACTCTCGCCGCGGCCGAAGACCATTCGATCGTGCTAATTCAGGTCGGTTTGGGCGCCAATCTGGCCGACTTGGTCGAATCTCCCGCTGATGAATTCAGCGATCTGACAGGCACAGAACTCATTCGCCGAAAGGTGCGATTGACCTCGGTCATGGCGGGCGCGTTCGCGCCGGTCAAAGGCAATGCTCATTTTTTGGAAGCCAACGTGCGCAACGGGATTGAATCGATGCGACGTTTCGCAGAGAAGTGGCCGCACGACTCCCCCGTGGTATGGAGCGATTACCAGATTGGGATCGACGCGCCCTATCCGCGAGAAAGCGTGGCGCGCGACTTCGGCTACGTGCCGCACCATATCGTGCGAGAGGCGTATCTCCTGCACAGCGGCCCCAATCATGACCGGCCTACCTGGGATTTGACCAGCGTCCTCTACGCCGTACGGCCGCAAGATGATTATTTTGGGCTTTCCCAGCCGGGACTGGTTGCGGTCGAGCAGGACGGCTTCACGAGATTTCAACCGCAGGCCAACGGCCGCGACCGCTACTTGACCATGAACGAAGCTCAAGCCGTTCGCGTTATCGAGGCGCAACGTTCCCTCGTCAGCCAGCCGCCGCTCGCCAAATAGCGGGTCTGGCGAGCGGAAGCGGTTGTCGCCGCCTGCATTTCAGCCGGCGGCTGAGTTTGCTTTTCGGCGCCTTCCGTTATTTCGCCTTGGTCTCTTTTTTGTAGCCGATGACGCCGACGGCGACGCGTGGACCTGAATCGCCGCTAGGTTGGCTTTTCAGATCGTCGGGGCCGGCATGAACGACGAACGAGCGGCCCATGATCTCTGACAGTTTCAAGTCTTTCGCAACTTTATTGACCGCCGCGATCCCCTGGTCGTCGGCCGTGATGTTGCCGAGATCTCCGGCATGATGATCGCCCGCGTCGGGGCTGCCGTGTTCGTGACCGCTTGGGTTATAGTGCCCGCCGGCCGCAGAACCGTCGGCAGCCGTCAGATCGCCGAACTCATGAATATGAAACCCATGCTCGCCGGGCTTCAAGCCTTTCACTTGGCCGGTGATCTCCAGCGACTCGCCGACCGCTTTCAAATGCAAGATTCCCTGCACGCTATTGCCGGCCGTCGGAATCAGGACGGCGACGCCTGCCGTGGGCGGTTTCGTTTTTTCGGCATGTTCGCCCGCCAGCAGCGCCGCGAAACCAATGGCAATTTCCGTGACGACGGCCATCATCAAGGTCGTTTTCATCAGACTTCTTCCTTTCGTCCAAACGTATCGCAGGGGAATGAGCAGTTACGCTAACGCAAAGGGCAAATCGCATACCAACAAAGCGGTATCGTAAGGCCGTCGCTAAAGAGGGCGCCTAGCGAAGTCTACGACGCAAATTGCCGAAAATGTCGGAGCCTGTTTGATCGGGCGCCGCGCGAACTGAGCGCCATTCGATCAGCGACATTGGGCGTTTGCCGGCCGCGCATAAAAAATGGCCGCTTCGATCGAAATCGATCGAAGCGGCCGGCGTGCCGCCCCCGGCGATGGCAAGTTGGTTTAAGCTCGCACAAAATCGAGCTTCGCAGCTTGCTGATCGGCCAATTGAAAGCTGAACGCGTCGTTGCCGCTGGTTTGCAGCGAGCCGGCCAGCTTTTGGTTGTCGCTAGAGCGGATCAAGGTCAGCGAGCCGTCGGCGATTTCGTAGGTCCCTTGGAAACTGCTGCTGGCTCCATTTTTGTTCACTGCCGACCAGTTAAAGCTGCCGTTGGCGTTCAAATCGAGCTGAATCGTGGCCCCGTTGGCCAGCTTCGCCGACCAGCGACCGACATGGGCCGGCAGCGGGGCGTTCTCGGAGCCAGGTGATTGCGGCGCTTCGGCTTGCGGCGGCGCGAAGCCTCCCAAAGCTGCCAAAGCCGAACTCTCGGCGTTGGGCGTCGAAGCGTTCGAGCTCGACGGTTGACCAGTCGGAGCTTGTCCTTGAGGTTGCGGAATGGACGCTTGCGGTTGTTCCGAAGCGAACGCCTGCTGCGGAGTTTCTTGAGGCGCCCCTTGCGGTTGCGGAGCAGGTTGCGGCGCCGGCCGAGCGACAGAGACAGGTTGGCGATACTGCGGTTGATATCGGCTGCGGTAATGGTTGGGCGCCGAGTAACCGCCGCGATAGCCCCCTCGGCTGTGACAACCCCCTGCTTCGGCAACTTGCGTTGCGGAAGAAACGGCGAATGCGAACACGGCGATCAGGGCGACCAGGTTTTGAGTCGAGAAAGTCATGAGTAAGTTC
>JBITAD010000405.1:0-351 GCA_044439945.1 Blastopirellula sp. JB062 | reverse complement strand
CTTTAGTTGGAAGTTGTTTTTCGGTTGGCGAGAGAAGCGTTTGCCGCCTCTCTACCCTGCTCAGCGAGAACTCGGCCGATTTGTTACGACCTTTTTCCAAAACTTTTCCGCCCCGGCGGTTCGCTCCTTCAAGAACGAGAAAAACGGCGGTTGGCTCTGATCGCAGAACCAACCGCCGTCGAGAACAGCCCGATCCAGCCTTGGCTTGGATCTTAGTGCCCCAGCCACGAGTTCAATACGTGGTGATTGAAGTGGATTTGCCCCCCTTGTGGTGGTTGTGGTGGCCGTGGTGATGATTGAAGTGATGGCCGTGCTTGTTGTGGTGGCCGTGGTGTTGGTTGAAGTGATGGC
>JBITAD010000404.1:0-2669 GCA_044439945.1 Blastopirellula sp. JB062 | reverse complement strand
TGCCCAAGCAGCAGAAACTTGTTGGTGATCGTATAGCGTTTGCTGACCGGGTCACGCGAGAGGTAATCAAGCTTTTCTAATTCTTGCGTAATCCGAAAGACCGAAGCGGACGGATACCCGAGCCGCTCTGACAACTCAGCGATCGTAGCGCTAAGTTGATTGCTCGCTAGTAGTTCGAGTATGGCCATGCCGCGATGCAAGTTCGGTACCGTCGTCGCTTTGGTTTTTGCCATCGAATGCCAAGTGCTCGCCGATGATTTTCAGAAAACCGCATATGAAATTGATTCCACAGGTGAAATACTACTGACAACCCAGAGGGATGTCAACAAAAACCGAACGAATTGAAAAACTTTCCTATTCGATCGCTCGCCCCATTTGAGCGAGGCCCCGTAGCAGCCGGGGATTGACGACGCCATCGCGGCAAACGCGATGTTGGTACAACGTCCCATACCGACTAACATGTAGACCTGCTGTTTACCGCCTGCTTACCCTTCCGAGCTCCGCCGATTAGCCAAAGCCTAAGAATCGCGCCGGTCTGATCTCAGACGGGCCCTGACCGAACGCCTATGGGCAACAACTTGATCTGCGTAAGCAAGGAACCTTCTTCCATGCGTCGCTTCCTCCCTATTTCGATCTCGTTCGCGTTAAGCGGCTTGCTTCTGCTGGGCGGCGCGATCGGCAGTGACGTCCGCTTCGCTCAAGCGGGCGATGCGGCCGCGCCAAGTCGACCGAAGAACGTTCTGTTCATCGCGATCGACGACTTAAGACCCGAACTGGGCTGTTACGGCCAACGCTATATCCAAAGCCCGCACATCGACCAGTTGGCGTCGGAAGGGGTTCGTTTTGATCACGCCTATTGCCAATACGCCGTCTGCTGGTTTTCGCGAGCCAGCGTCATGACCGGTCTGCGACCTTCGACCTTTAAGACCGCCGAATTTCGGAAGACGGTACCGAACGTGGTCACCTTCTCGCAGCATTTCAAACGCCACGGTTATTTCGCCCAATCGCTCGGCAAAATTTATCACGGTTCTTTTTCGAATGCGTATTTGCGCGACCAAATGCAAGACCCGCAATCTTGGTCGGCGCCGCGTTGGACGGCTGGGCCTCGCTATTACTACACGCCGGCCGGGGTCGCCGAAGCGCAGCGCGTTTACGCCCAAACGCTCGCCCAAGACCAAAAGTCGCCTCCTTCATCGCCCGACGAATGGACCGAACACTTTGTCAGAGCGTTGCCGTCGGAAGCGCCGGAGATTGATGACGACGTCGCTTACGACGGTCAGCTGACGCAGGTTGCGATTCGTAAAATGCGCGAAGTGAAAGATCGCCCTTTCTTTTTAGCGGTGGGATATCTCAAACCTCACTTGCCGTTCGTCGCGCCCAAAAAATATTGGGACCTTTACGATCCCGACAAGTTGCCGACTCCTGAGCAACCTCATAAGCCGATCGACGCCCCCCGAGTCGCCATGACGAACTGGGGAGAACTGCGAGCCTATAGCCAGATACCTCGCAGCGGCCCGATCAGCCAAGAACAAGCCAAGCGATTGCGCCATGGCTATGCGGCATGCGTCAGCTATATCGACGCGCAAATTGGCCTGTTGCTTCAAGAACTCGATCGCTTGGGCCTGCGCGACGACACGATCGTGATTCTCTGGTCTGACCATGGTTTTAAGCTTGGCGACTTAGGGATGTGGGCGAAACATACGAACTTTGAGCACGACACCCGGGTCCCCTTGATCATCCGCGCTCCGGGGCTCCCCCAGGGGGTCGCCGTCGACCAAATTGTAGAACTGCTCGATCTCTACCCGACGACCTGTCAGCTTGCGGGGCTGCCGCTTCCTTCGCATCTTGAAGGCAAAAGCATGGTCGACGTCATCGGCGACGAGGTCCCCACCTCGCAATCGGTCGCCTATAGCGAGTATCGCCGCGGCGGTTTGACTGGTTACTCGCTGCGGAATCATCGCTATCGCTATACCGAATGGCATGCCCGGTCTAAAGAAACGAATCCGGTCAAACATCGCGAGCTCTACGACTTTCAGGGCGCGGGAGAACGTAAAAACATTGCCGCAAGCGAACCGAAAATAGTCGAGCAATTGTGCCGCCGATTGCAGGCGAACTTGAACCTTGCTCCCTAAGTCGCGAACCGTCTGGCGGGCAACTTCTTTGTTCGTTAATTCGCGGCGGCGGCCGAAACGAGGCGGCGCGTTGACCCGCCCATCAGCTCGCTCCATACTGGTGGCGTCCTACTCAACTTGTTCCCTGCCCCCATCTTTGCCGTTCCAACCATGAATGATCTCGTACGCTTCGATCTGACCGTCGTTCGCTTTCGCCGAGTATCAAGGGCACTTGCATTGGTCGCCGGATCGTTCGCTTTTTCGCTCGTTCTCGCGAATCAGGCGAACGCCGCCCAGCCGAAGCGGCCGCCTAATATCGTCTTCTTCCTGGTCGACGATTTGGGCTGGACCGATCTCGGCTGCTATGGATCTAGCTTTTACGAAACGCCGCACGTCGATCGCCTGGCGGATACCGGGCTTCGCTTCACCAACGCTTACGCCCCCTGCTCTGTCTGTGTGCAGACCCGCTACGGCCTGCTCACCGGGCGGTACCCGTTCCGCGCGGACCTCAACTGGCGCAAGCGTTCGGTCATCGCGCCCGACCGCATGACGCTGGGC
>JBITAD010000403.1:0-2669 GCA_044439945.1 Blastopirellula sp. JB062 | reverse complement strand
ATCGCACTGATCGACAAAGGGATGTCGGCGACGATCAAATTAGACGCCTACGAAGATTCGGAATTGGTGGGCGAAGTAGTCCGGGTCAACGAATATCCGACCCCAGGGCACTGGATGAGTTCGACCGTCAAGAAATATGCGGTCACCGTGAAAGTGAAAAAGTCGTCGGTCCAAATTCGTCCTGGTCTGACCGCCCAAGTTTCGATTCATGTCGAAGCGGCCCCTGATCAATTGCAAGCGCCTGTTCAAGCGGTCTATGAGCATGACGGTTCGCACTTTTGCTTCCTGCGAGACGCTTCGGGAATGGTGAAAGCGCGACAAGTCGAAATCGGCTCGAATAACAGCCGATTCGTCGTGATCACCGGCGGGTTACAGCCTGGGGATCAAGTGGCGATGAACCCGCGCAGCTTTATCGACGAAATCGAATTGCCGGCCGTTTCGAGTCCGGCGTAAAAGAGCGCCGCTCGATTTGAAGATGTCATCAGCCGCGACAAGATATCGACGACGACCGAAACGACCGGTTCGACGGCGGACAAAGGCGTAAAAAAACTGGCGAACAAATTAGTTCGTGACGGCGAGGATGCTGCCAATTCGGCCGAAATCGACGCCAAGGTCGAAACGGCGGAAACGTCGACCAAGGAGGATTCGCCGAAATCGAGCGAGGATCAGGTCGCCGAAGCGACCGCGACGACCTCAGCGCGAGCCGGTGAGGCCGGCAAGCCGCCAGAACGTCGTCGCGCCGCCGGAGGCGGTCAGTGAAATTTGCGGTTCAGGTAGAAGACCTTCAGAAAATCTATCATCTGAAGGGCGAAACGGTCTACGCGCTGCGCGGCGTAACGTTTGAGGTGCCTGAAGGAGACTACGTCGCCATCATGGGGACGTCCGGCTCTGGTAAGAGTACGCTTTTAAACCTGCTGGGCTGCCTTGATCGTCCTTCGGAAGGCAGCATCAAGCTAGGCGGACATGACACGAGCAAGCTCACCGATGACGAGCTGTCGCATTTACGCGCGTCGCGGATTGGGTTTGTGTTTCAAGCGTACAACTTGATTCAACAATTAACGGTGCTCGAGAATATTGAAGTGCCCCTTTATTATCGCGGCAAAGTCTCTCCGGAAGATCGCCGGCGATGTAAAGAATTAGCTTTAATGGTCGGGCTGAAAGGCCGACTAGACCACCGCCCGATGCAGCTATCCGGCGGACAGCAGCAGCGGGTCGCCGTCGCTCGCAGTTTGATTAACAACCCAGACTACATCTTGGCGGACGAACCGACGGGTAATCTCGACTCGAGAACGACCGAAGAGATTTTGTCGTTATTCGAGCGGTTAAATAACGAGGGGCGTACCATTATCTTGGTGACGCACGAAGACGACGTATCGGAACATGCACGCCGCTACATTCGTCTTTCGGACGGCGAAATTGCGCTGGATCGGCAAGTTGAGCATCGTCGTTCCGCCATGACCCCATCTCCCGCGATCCCTTAAGGCGGAGCTTCTCGGACATGCTTGGCCTGCGCGTTTGGAAATTAGGGATAAAAAGTCTGCTTCTGCACCCAATGCGGTCGTTGCTGACCATTTTGGGCATTTTTATCGGGGTTGCCAGCGTGATTTGGCTGGTGGCGATCGGCGAAGGAATTAGCTTAAAAGCGCAAGAGCAAATCGAAGGCTTAGGCGCCGAGAACATTATCATTCGCAGCGTCAAACCGCCGGCCGAAGCGAGCGGCAGCCCGCGCGGCATCACGCCGTACGGATTGACTCGCGACGACTTTTCGCTGCTGGAAGAGACGATACCTACGGTGCAAAAAGCGATTCCGATTCGCGAGATTCGCCGTCAGTTCAGCTTCGGACCGAAAAGTTTGTTCGGACGCCTGGTCGGCTGTACGCCGGAGTACGCCGACGTGACGCGTTTAAGCGTGCAGTCAGGCCACTTTTTGTCGGACGCCGAAGTCAACGGTCGCGACAACGTGTGCGTATTAGCGGCCGAGATCGCCGAGCAACTGTTCGGTTTCGCCAATCCGCTCGGTAAAAAAATACACGTCGAGGCCGACTACTATACCGTCGTCGGCGTGTTGAAACCGCGCGCCGCAACCGCCGCGATCGGCGGAAGCTTGTCGGGGCAAGAGTTCAACAAAGACGTCTACATTCCGATTACGACGCTATGGCAGCGGATCGGCGATCAAGTGATGACGCGGCGGAGCGGTAGTTTTGAAGGCGAAATTATCGAACTCAATCAGATCACTTTACGCGTCGGCGACGTGGATGACGTGCTTGCTACCGCCGACGTTATTCGAAACAGCTTGTCGCACCATGATCGTATGAAAGACGTCTCGGTCGTCGTTCCGCTTGAACTGCTGGAACAAGCGCGACAGACGCGGCTGATGTTTATGGTCTTTATGGGGCTGATCGCTGCGATCTCGTTGTTGGTCGGCGGCATCGGCATTATGAATATCATGCTGGCGACCGTGACGGAACGGACGCGTGAGATTGGGATTCGCCGCGCTATTGGGGCGAAACGCCGCGATATCGTGCGTCAATTCTTAGTCGAGACGATCGTTTTATCGGTCGTGGGCGGCATCACTGGAATCTTGGGCGGACTCTGTTGCGTTCCGGCGGTTGATCTTATTCGTTGGGGGGTCGAGCAATACGATCCCGAATTAGTGCTCATGATGCCTG
>JBITAD010000402.1:0-2672 GCA_044439945.1 Blastopirellula sp. JB062 | reverse complement strand
CGGTCCACTAAACTAGAGCCGGTATCAAAACTGTTTTCGTGCCCGAGATTTTCTGATTTTGGCGGAGATGCAAGGAGGTCGAAGCAGGCGAATCTACGACGATTCGCCGATGCAGACCGACGAAGCAGATCGCGGAAACCTGGAAATCGAAGCCGAAATGAGGTTTGGAAACGGGGCTCTAAAGTCGCCCAAGATCAAACATCCGCATCCTGCCGATGAAGCCCAAAAAAGTTTCGTCGATCCGAATTTCCGAACATAATAACTTGGATCCCGCGCAAGGAATGAGAAGCCCATGAAATGCATCGCCAGGCTCAATCCCCTCTTAGGCCGCAAGAAACGTCGTACCGCTTGCCGCGGTTTCATGCCGCGATTTTATTCCCTCTCGCCGGCGGCGCCTTTGTGGATCGCTGCAATCATCGTGATGACCCACGTCAACTCGCTTGCCGTCGCCCAAGCGGCGAAAACGCCCGACGGCAATTCGCCTGCACTGCGGGTCGCCGCCGTTCGCTTCGGCATTACGCCCGAAAAAGTGATCAAGACCAACACGGCGAAACTGCCGAAAGAAGCGGAGATCGCAGGTCCTCTAACCACGACGGTCACCCTCTTAGACGACGGCAAGACGCGTCTCTGCGTCATCTGCTGCGACTGGGTCAAAATTCCGCGAAACGCGTCGCAGATGTTCCGCCGCGCTTTGGCGATCGAACTAAAAATCCGCGAAGAGCAAGTGATTTTCTTCGCTTCGCATAACCATAGCGATACGTCGCTAATCTTGAACGAATTGCGAGGCTTCGAATGGGGGCTTCCTCCTTACAATGGAGCTCCCGCTCAACTGAACGAAATTGGCGACCAACTTCTGATCAAACTGACCGAAAGCGTCCGACGGTTGCCTGACCAACTGCAACCGGCCTCCGTTTGGTGGACGGTCGGGCACGAAGATCGCATCACTTACAATCGTAAAGGGAGACGCGCTGACGGCTCGACTTTCATGATGCGTGAAGAAGACCGCATCCTGCAAGGCGCCGATTTTCGCGGAGACGTCGATACCCAAGCGCCGCTGATCGTCTTTAAAAACGAAGCGGGCCGTCCGATTGCCGCCTGGGTGCAATTCGCCGGGCATCCGGTTACCAGCTTTTCGCCTGAAGTGCCGGTCGTGTTCGGAGACTATCCGAAAGTCGCTTGCGACGTACTGAGCGAACATTTAGGCGGAGACGAAGAAGTTCCGGTCGCTTTCTTCCAAGGTTGCGCCGGTGACGTGAATTCCAAAGAAATGTTTCGCGGCGGGGTCAAACGTGCGATCGAATTCGGCGAAATGCTCGGGCAAAGTTACGTCGACGCGATACCGCACTTGGTACGCTCGAAACGCAATGATCTCTCGTTCGTCGCCACGACCGCCGACTTGCCCTTAGGCCCGCTGCCGAGCGAAGAGGATTTGCGCCGCGACCTCGACGAAATCAACGACTTTATTCGTCGCGCTCGCGCCGGCGACGAAGAAACCCTTTACTGCGTCGGGTTAAATTTTCCTCGCGATCTGTCGCCTGCTTACCGAGCCGGGCTCGTCGATCGGGTTCGGATGTGGACCGAATGGGCGCTCGAGCTGAGACAAGCCGGGGGCGAAAATGAACTGCCCGAGATCCTTCCGGTCGAGCTTTGGATCTTCCGAGTCGGCGACGTCGGCTTCGCCGGCATGCCGATTGAGCCGTTCCTCGGCATTGGCCGCCAAATGCGCAAGAAAACCGATCTTCCGCTGACGGTTCCTTGCGGATACGCCAATTTCACCATGGGGTACATTCCCGACGGTCCCAACATCGGCGACCGAGAATACATGAGCTCGTTCCACCGCTATACGGCGGCCGAAGAAAAATCGATTCGCCCTCGTCCGCCGTTCGACGTGCCAGGCGGCGACGTGATTGCGGACAAAGCGGCGAGCGTTTTGAATCAAATGGCGAAAGTGTCGCAACCATGACCCGACGCAAGCCTCCGGTTCAACTTGGCGCCAACGCCCAAATCGATCCGAACGTCTTGCTCGGGTATGCGTATCCCGACTGGACGGGGCCGACCGTCATCGGCGACGACGCCGTCATCCGCACAGGCAGCGTCGTCTATGCCGATACGCGCATCGGCGACCGCTTCACCTGCGGCCACAACGTCGTCATCAGGGCATGTTGTACGATCGGCGACGACGTCGTCGTCTTGCACCAAACGACGCTCGAAGGGAATTTGACCGTCGGCAGCGGAGTGAAGCTGATGGCGAACGTCTACCTTTCCAGCACCACCCAAATCGGCGACCTCGTTTTCGTCGGCCCCGGCACGACTTTTCTCAACGACAAATATCCGATGCGCGAGCGCCGACCGGTCGACGGGGCGTGCGTCGAACGGGGCGCCGTCATCGGCGGCGGGGTCACCATTTGCCCCGGCGTCACCATCGGGCAAGGAGCGTTCGTCGCCGCCGGCACGTTAGTTCATCGCGACGTCCCGCCGCAAAAACTCGCTTACGGCGTGCCCATGCAACTGCGCGATTTGCCGGCGGATCTGCCGCAAGAGAATATCGCCGAACTCTTGCTGAATTCCTCCGATCTCTGGGGGCGCGAATCCGGCGTTCCGCCAGATGCCCAGTAGCGCCGCCCCTTTCGGCGAGTTGGTGCGGTCGTTAGTCGCGGTCGCCTCTTCGCATT
>JBITAD010000401.1:0-2673 GCA_044439945.1 Blastopirellula sp. JB062 | reverse complement strand
TGGGGCAAATCCATTTTGACCTCGGTGATTTGGCCGCCGCCGCGCGAGCGTTAGAAACCGCTGCGATTCTCATTCCGCTCTCGGCGGCGGCCCAGTGCCGTTTGGCCGAATGTTATCTCCGCACGCAGCGTCCCGGTTTAGCGACCTGCATCTATCAGCACTTGGCCGAGATCAAGAATCTTGAAGAGGCCTCGGCGGTAGACGTGGTTCGCGGACTGTTACGCGTTGATTTGATTGGCGAAGGGGTCGACTTGGGCTTACGCAGCCTTCGACGATTTCGCAATAACCACCGGCTGCTAATGTTAGTCGCCGACGGTTTGGAGCGTTCGGGGCTAGGGCCTCAGGCTTCGCTACCCTTGCTGCAGCAAGCCGAACGCCTGCAGCCGAAAAATCTCCATTATCAAATCGCGGTGATGAAACGGTTGGTCGAAGCAGGACGGCGTCTCGACGCCGTTCGTCGGTTACGAGTCATCGAGATCGAGACGCTTGATTGCGTCGCTTCGCTGCAACGGTTGCGACTGTTGTCGGCGGCTTGCGGCGAAGTGGCTCGCGCCGAGGCGTGTCATGCGCGCTTGGCGCAAATTGAGTACGAAGCGGTTTCTTCGTACCGACCGACTAACGAAGAAGAGGCCGACGATTAGTCGCGCCGCTTCTTGTTCAATCATCCGCATCGTCTTGGAGAGAAAGTCCGTGATACCTACTCGCTTGCAGCGAGCCGTCGCTTGTTACAGCCGCGGCATGCTGGGCGAAGCGCTGCGTCATGTCGACGCGGCGTTAGCCGATGGAGACGTCGCCGCCGACGCGCTAGAGCTAAAAGGAGTCATCTTGCAGATGCAAGGTTCGCACTCGGCAGCGCTGCTGACCCTGGAAGAAGCCCAACAATTACAGCCGTTGTCGCTAGCCGCTCAGTTGGCGATCGCCGATTGTTATTGTCAAAAAGGTGATTTCGAGCAAGGCCGCGAAATCTATTATCAACTTGCCGACCGCGACGATTTTCCGCCGGCGCTCCTTTCGTCATTAGCCGAAGGACTAGGACGATTACAAGAGTTTGACCGGGCGCGGCGCGTTTGCGAAACGGCCGTGCAACAAAATCCCACGAGCCACGCGGCGTTATACGGCGTCGTATTCTACATGTGCCGCGCCGGCGAACCTGCCGAAAAGTCGATACCGCTGGTCGAACGCCTGATCGACCTGGCGCCTCGCGTCTTCCGCTATCGAATGTCGCTGGCGACGCTTTACGCCCAGCAAGGCGAAATTGAAAAAGCCTATCTGGCGGTCGCCGACGCCACGACCGACGAACTGCAAACTGTCGACTGCAGTTGCTGCGTCACTCGACTGATCGACTTGTTCGTCGAGTTCGAAGATCGCGAACGGGCCGCTTATTGTCGCTGCCGCATGATTGAAATGTCGAGCGACTAAGTCGCCATCCGACGCTTTCTTCATGGATGCTGATCACCCCGCTTACCTTATAAGGAGACGCTTGCGATGAGCGCCACCATCGGAATTTTTTATGGTTCGACGACCGGCAACACGGAAATGGCCGCCCACAAAATTGCGGAAGAATTGGGCGGATTAAGCTCGCACCTGGGAGACGTCAGTCAGACGAAACCGGAAGAACTGACCCAATACGACGTACTGCTGCTCGGCGTTTCGACCTGGAATATCGGCGACATGCAGGACGACTGGTATGACTTCCTAAAAAAGTTCGGCGATCTTGATCTGTCCGGCAAAAAAGTGGGCCTGTTCGCCATGGGGGACGCTTGCGGCTACCCCGATAATTTTTTGGATGCGATGGGAGAACTGTGGGAAGCCCTGCAAAAACGGGGCGCCGAGTTGGTCGGAATCTGGCCGACCGACGGATACGAATTTGACGAGTCGCGCGCCATGCATGACGACGATCACTTCGTCGGCTTAGGATTAGACGAAGACAACGAACCCGATCTAACGGAAGATCGCATTCGTCGTTGGCTCGTTCAAGTGCTTCAAGAGATCGGCGTCTTGGACTTGCAAGACTTGGCCGATGCCGGCTAGTCGCACGGTTAGCATTCGGTCCAATTGACGGCGAGTCCGCCGCGCGAAGTCTCTTTGTATTTTTTCGACATGTCGGCGCCGGTACGACGCATGACGTTGATCACCCGATCAAGCGATACATGATGCGTACCGTCGCCGCGCAACGCCAAGCGCGATGCGTTAATCGCCTTGGCGGCGCCCATGGCGTTACGTTCGATGCAAGGAGCCTGAACCAGACCGCCGATCGGATCGCACGTTAAACCGAGATTGTGCTCCATGCCGATCTCCGCCGCTTGCTCGACTTGCTGCGGCGTGCCTCCTAACGCTTCGGTGAGCGCGCCGGCCGCCATTGAGCAGGCGACGCCAACTTCTCCCTGACAGCCGACTTCGGCGCCCGAGATCGAGGCGTTCTTTTTGTAGAGAACGGCAATCGCACCGGCGGTCAGCAAGAAACGGACGATCCCTTCGTCGTCGGCTTGCGGACAAAACCGGGCGTAATAATGCAACACTGCCGGTATGATTCCGGCGGCGCCATTGGTCGGCGCGGTGACGACTCTTCCGCCCGCGGCGTTTTCTTCGTTCACTGCGATCGCAAATGCGTTCACCCAATCAAGCACCGAAAGCGGATCATTCGCGCCGCCGTAGCGTTTCATCAGTTCTTTC
>JBITAD010000400.1:0-2682 GCA_044439945.1 Blastopirellula sp. JB062 | reverse complement strand
TATCTCGGCGAGACGCTCACCTCAGAGTGGATCGCCGAGTCGCGCGTGATACCGGACGATCAATCCGAGATCGAAGCGACGTTGCGGCAATTGTGCGACCATGAGCAATGCTGCTTGATCATCACGACCGGGGGCACAGGGCCTGCGATGCGCGACGTTACGCCGGAAGCGACTGAGGCGGTTTGCGATAAAATGATGCCAGGCTTTGGCGAGTTAATGCGAAAAGTCTCGCTAGAAAAAGTGCCGACAGCGATTCTCTCGCGTCAGACGGCCGGAATTCGCGGTCAGTCGTTGTTATTGAATTTGCCGGGGCAGCCCAAAGCGATCGCCGAATGCCTAGACGCCGTCTTTCCGGCGATTCCTTATTGCATCGATCTGTTAGAAGGCCCTTATCTTATCACCGATCCGGCGCGGATCGTCGCGTTTCGTCCCGCGAAAAAGTCGTAGTTACGTACGGCGACAATAAGACGAACGCGACATGATCGTCGCGTTGATTTTTAGCCTCGATTTGATCAGCTCGCCCAGCATATGACGCTGAGCGAGCGATTCTACCTACGCGATTGCGTTAGCCGAATGGATGAGCCCCGAGCGTGCCTTGCAGGGCGGTCAAGTATTCCGGCGATTCCGCTTCGCTTAATTGGCGTGCGACGTACTCGCGACGAGCCTGCAAGTCGAGCTCTTGGGCTGCGTCGGCGTTTCGCGAGTCGGAAACGAACTTGTCGATCGCTCCCAAGTGCCGACGCCATAGTGCAGTATCGCGTTTTTGTTTCGTCGTCAGACGCTCGCGGTACCAATCGCTGGCCAGCAGATACTCTTTGGTGAACATCTGGCGAATTTCAGGATCGGCCGCCGTTTTTCCCTCATACGACCCTTCGGCCATGATATTTAACAGCACTTTCAGCGGCGGACAGGCCTCTTCGATCGACCCATCTTCCAGGTGTCGCTGGGCGACGCGTTGTTGCGCTTCGACGATATGCTTAATGCCGTCGACATACGAGGCCATGTCTTGCGCTTCAGGACGCAAGATCGAATCGTCAAACACTTTCAGCGGATTGTCGAAGACGCGTCCGAAGAAGGTGCGCACGAACCGACGAGTAATTCGATAGCCGAGCCGACTGGCTAAAATGTTTTCGCCGTCATGCGAGAAGTCGTCTAACTTTTCGAGCATCCCTTCGCGGATCAAAAATTGGGGATCGCGTTCTTCGGCCGTCAACCGGCACCAGATTTCGGGGATGAGCAGGCTAATATCGTGATCGACTCGCACGTTTGGACCAATATAGCCGGCTGCGGTCGAATAGCCGGCCAAGCCGGTCAATATGTAACTGACCAAAGCGTTGTTGAGATCAGCCGCAGGCCGCAACGCGTTGAACGGGCCTTTGGTCAGCGCACCTTCGCTGCCAGCGCCGGTGGTCGAAGGACTTTTGCCCGTTAACGAGCAAACGAAGTCCATGAACAACTCGGGCAACTCTTGATAGTGGATCGGACCGTACACGGCCAAGCTGCGAATGCCGGCCGCCGCGTCGGGCGGATTGTTGCGTCGTCCGCACAGGACGGCGTTGACCGGCATCGGAGTCGGCTGGTCGGCCGGAATTTTGCGATACAAACGCGTTCCCATTTCGCCGACGTATCGATAAATGGGGTTGGCCATGTCAGGCCGCGTTTGCAAATAACGTGGATTTTTGGAGCGTTGCCCGTCGATCAAACGCGGGAATGCCGAGCAAACCGCGAACTCGCTCGGCTGTTGCTCTTCTTCGGCGAAGTTGCGTAAGAAGTTTTGCATCGGGGCCGTAAAAGAGTCGAAGTCGGCGATATGATCGGCCAATTGTCGAACCTCTTCGCGCGTCAGCGGTTGAAAGTTCGAGATAAAGTTGCCGCTCAGCGACAAATCATATTCGGTTTGTTTGTCGAGCGCGCGATGGACCGAGTCGTCGGGGCGTTGAAACAGGCGATACTCGCAATTGGTCAAAAACTTGTAGCTGCCGGCGTTAGCCTGAGCATCCAAGTTTTTAATCGCCCCGGCCGGAACGACGACCGAAGCGGAGATGTCGTCTTCGGTTTGCACTTTGTCGGCGGCGTAAAAATCTTGTCGCAGCTTATAAGTGCGCCATTGTTGGGTTTCGGAAAGGCCGATTCGCAAATAGGTGCCGACTAGCGTACGATCGCGATACTTCAGTTCATGCCCCGGCGTACCGTTGACGATGTCGACGCTGAAGTTTTCTCGCCAGTTTTCATCCCAGTCAGGCTGCTGAAAACGTTTGATGATAAACAGCATCGAATAGATGTGGTTCGGAATCGAAGCGAGCCAATCGTTGTATTTGTCGGTATAGTCGACTGACGGCGTCAACAGTTTGATCACGCTGCCGAGCGATCTTTCCGGAGAGAGAACCTTGCGACTTTTTCGTGCAGAATAGTCTGGCTTAACCTGGGAGTCGCTCGCCCAGCGATCGCTATAGTCGTGATTAAAAATCTCGTCGATCAGAGTCAAGTCTTTGTCGATATCGGCGACGAAGATCGGACCGTACAGCATGTAATCAGTCGCTGATTTGCTGATTTCGCTTTTTCCGCCGCCGCTGACCGTGCACGGCTTATGGCAGTTCACCCCTTCGGCGGTCGTGCCGATTAATCGCCAGCTTGGCGCCGCCGGGTGTTTTTCCATCCGAATTTTGTAGCCCGACGGAGCGA
>JBITAD010000399.1:530-12681 GCA_044439945.1 Blastopirellula sp. JB062 | reverse complement strand
CAACCGTACAAGTTGTCAAACTTGCTCTTGGTGACCGAGTCGTTGACGTTGATCGCGGGCATTTTCAGCTCGCCATTTTTAAACATCTGATAAAGACGATGCACGCCGGTCGTCGTCTCTTCGGAAAGGCCGCGAATGCCTTCGGTCAGTTCCGGATACTTTTGATGCACCATGACGGTCAAGTCGCCGCCGTCATCCAAGATCATGTTGAGCGGCTGACCGTCGGGGAAGATGATGGTTTGCTCGATGCACCAATCAAATTCTTCGTCGGTTTCGCCTTTCCAGGCGTAGACCGGAACGCCGCGTTCGGCCATTGCGGCGGCGGCATGATCTTGCGTGGAGAAAATGTTACAGCTGCTCCAGGTCACTTCAGCGCCCAACTCGATCAAAGTCTCGATCAAGACGGCCGTCTGTACGGTCATGTGGAGGCAACCGGCGATGCGAGCGCCTTTGAGCGGCTTTTCCTTGCCATACCGTTCGCGAAGAGCCATTAAGCCCGGCATTTCTACCTCGGCCAATTGGATCTCTTTCCGCCCCCACGCGGCTAAGCTAATGTCTTTGACCTTGTAGGGGAGTTTTTCAACTTGCGACACGGAGAGTACTCCTTCTATGAATATGAAACCAAAATTGGCGATCTCCGGCACGCCGCGGCTTTGCGGCTTGTGCGACGGCGCCATTGGACCCGGCTACCAGGGGAAACGTTAATGTAGCGGATATTCCTTAAATCCGTAAATCCCCGAACGCTAGCAAGACAGGGGGTTTTACAGGGCTTTTACGCTTTCATCGCGGCTCGCGCGTTTTCGCAAAATTGCTTTGCTAACGCATTATTTTTCTTTCCCGGTTCGATTTCGACGCCGCTGGCCGTATCGACGGCGCTAGGATCGACCTGCGAAATCGCCGCTGCGACATTTTCTGCGTCGAGCCCCCCCGCCAGAATCAGGCGCTCAATCGGAAACTGATCGCGCCAATCGGCTAGCGCGGCCCAGTCAGCCGCTTGGCCGGTTCCGCCGTACGAGTCGGGCTGAAATCCGTCGACCAAGATTGCGGCTGGCGTGCAATTTCGTACCGCACACTGCGAAAGGAATTCGAGCAGATCTTCCCTCCAACCGGCGGCGCAGCGAAACGCTTTGATCACCGGCAGATCGATTAGACCTTTTAGCTTGACCAGATAATCGGGCGACTCGTCTCCATGCAGCTGAATCCAATCCAGCGTTAAGCGACGAGCCGACGAGACGACTTCAATGACATCCGCATTGACGTAAAGGCCGACTGCAGAGGCGTTCGGGCCGATCGCTTGGCGAACGTTTGCCGCCGCTTCCGGCGCAAGAAAGCGTTTGCTGCGCGGATAGAAGTTGAGCCCGACCGCATCGGCGCCTGCCTCAATCATGGCGACGGCGTCGTCGGGGGTGGTCACGCCGCAAATCTTCCTCTGAAACAAATCGCGACTCCAGGCCGGGGGTGAAACAGGGCGAATTACCTATTTTACCTTTGATCTTTGGCGATGCGAACTGGGCGATTCCGATGAAGCGCCGTACGGCGCGACGCCGATGAATAAGAAAACGGTCGGAAATAGCGATGGACAGCTAGCGTCTGCGGGCATCAGGGAGGGTTGAAGTTGGAAGATACGGCGACGCGTCAATCGCGATCGAGCGCGGCAGGACGCGCTTACGCCTTTTTCGTCACGGCCTTGGCCGTGGTCGCGATTGGCCTCTATTTCTGTCGCATGCCGATCGAATCGGTCACTGCGCGCTGGCAGTTGGTCGTCTCGGCCGACCTGGCGGATAAGATGTCGCTGCTCAGCGCCGCCCAAGAAGCGAAAACCGAAACGCTTTCAGACGCCGCGCTGCACTCGATCGCCGAGCGGCTTCCCCATGTCGTCGATCAAGCGAACGACCTGCCCTCGCTTCGCCAGCATATCGAAATCGAAATCGCCCCCCGACCGACCGGCGACCAAGCCGACGTTTCGATTTTGGCAAGCGCCGCTACGATGAAGCAGGCGTTAACGTTGACCGAAGAAATCGGCGAGACCTTCAAACGCGAAATCGATCAACATGCTGACGAGCAAGCCGCGCGAATCGGCGACGCGGCGATTCAACTGAACCAGTCCGTTCGGACCAGCCTGGCCGAATCGCAACGTCAGCTCGACGCATACATTCAAGACCACCACGATATGCTCTCGGGCGAACCGCCCAGCGACAATCCGCAATCGCCGCCGATTGAAGAAAACAGTCAATGGAAAGAATTGCGGCGTCAGATTGCCGCGCAAAAAAGCGAGCTTGCCTCGCTGCTGCTTCAACGAACCGCGGCGCACCCGATGGTCATCAACGTGCAAACGAAGATTGACGCTCTCGAAACGCAGTTGCAACAAGTTCCTCAATTTGCGGAGTTGCCCCCTTCGGTTCCACCGGCCCAATTACCTCCGGTCGACGTCGCTAAGATTAAGGAAGAACATGAGCGGCTAAAACAGGAAGTGCGACAAGCGCAAGCTTCGCTCGCCGCAATCGACGGTCGGCAACAGGTCGCGGCCGACGGCCATCGTTTTTATACGTCGATTCGGATCGACGCGAATCAGTCGCCGCAGGTCGCCGGAATGATCGGGGGCAACTTTCCGCTTCCGCGCATCGGCATGCTGCTGGCGATTGCGACCTTGCTGGGTGGGTTCGCCGCGCTATGCGTGCCCTCCGCCGAGCAAGAAGCGATCTTGGTCAATTCGCAAGAGATCGCTTCCGTCGCGGGGCTGCCGATCGCCGCCGAGTTGCCGTTGGCGGGGGGCCCCGCGATTCCGCGCAAACGAACGGCTTCGCGAGTCGCGGCGCGTTTTACGGTCGTCGCTAGCGAATACGCGCTAGTCGCCCTGGTCGCTCTCCTGTTGGTCGCGCTGCTGGTCGATCCTGGATTTGCGCGCACTTTTTCGCGCGAACCATTCACGGCCCTTTATGATGCGCAGAACCAGCTATGGCAGTTTGCGCATTAATGGCCAGCCTTAAGATTCCGCTCTGGTCGCGGTGGAGATCGTCCCCCTTTTTTGCCGATGCTTGAAATGCACTCCGCGCAGCGCAACTTACTTGAATGACTCGGCTTGCAACCGCACTCGGAGAACTGCACAGCCTAGGAAGAATAAGCAATGTACGAATCGTTTTATCAGCTAACGCGACGCCCCTTTCCCGCAGCCGCCGACGCTCCTTATTATTTTCCCTCTGCGGCGGCCGAATCGGCACGCAGCACGTTACGTCGATGCCTGCATCGAGGCGAGGGCCCTGCGCTTCTGATCGGCGGCCCCGGCTTGGGCAAGTCTTTGCTTATGAAGGTTCTTGCGCAAGACCTGAAATCGGAACGACACATCTCGTTTTTGCAGTGCGGCCGAGTCTGTTCGCGTCGGGCCTTGTTGCAAGCGTTACTCTATGAACTTGGCCTCCCTTATCGCGGCTTGGAAGAGGGAGAGCTGCGGCTCTCGCTGCTCGATTTTCTGCGCTCTTCGCAAGACAATCGCCAGGGTTTGATTATCTTTATTGACGAAGCCGACACGTTGCCAACCCGTCTGCTCGACGAGTTGCGGCTGCTCACGAACATTTCAAGCGACGGCCACTCGCTTGTCGGTATGGCGCTGGCCGGCGGCATGACGCTTGAAGAACGATTCGCTTCGCCTCGACTTGCTTCATTTAATCAACGCATTGCAGCGCGTTGCTATCTGGAGACTTTCTCGAAGGCCGAAACGTCTGAGTTCGTCAAATTTCAACTTGAAGAAGCTGGCGCCCAGCCGGCATTGTTCTCTGACGGTGCGATCGACGCAATCAGCCAAGTGACCGGCGGCGTCCCGCGGCTGATCAATCAACTTTGCGATCACGTGCTGGTCTTAGCTTCGCTCGGTTCGCACAAACGGATCGAAGCGGGAGGTATCGAAGAGGCATGGGCCGATCTGCAACAAATGCCTGGACCATGGACGACGAGCCAAGAAGAGTTCACACCGCCGGCCGGAGATTCCGGCGTGCTCGAATTCGGTTCGCTGGAAGCTGAAAACGAAATGCCCGCTTCGGTCAAATTTCCTTCTCGCATTATGGAGCCTCCGAAACAAAAGCGGGGAGAGATCGACGCCGATTCGGCGGCCACGTTGCGCTTAAAGCCGGTCGAAGACGAATTTGAACCCGAGCCGACCTTGAAACCGGAAGCGGAGCTGGAGTTCGTCAGCGCCGTAAAAGACCCGTTTGACGAGTCTTTCGCGAATGAAGAAATCATTCTCGATCACTATGCCAGTCTGAACGAAGCTCGAGCGAGCCTGAAACAAGTTCAAAGTCGCGAAGGCGCCGAAATCGCTACCTTGCTCGAACCGCTTCCGATGATGGTCGAGTCGAATCATGATTCGATCGCGGCGGTCGACGTCGTGATGCCCCCCTACGCTCGCGATGAAGAGATCGTCTCGCAGCATGTGCGCGAAACGAGCGATTCGCCGCCGCCGGCTGATGATCGAGATATTTTGATCATTGAAGATCCGGCGGCCGAATCGACTCCCGCTCGTAGTCGTCGCCGCGAGTTTCGTCGGCTGTTCAGTTCGCTGCGACGCGAGCATGCCTGAGAGGGCGGGGGTTTGGTTTCATGTCGAAAATGCTCGACGCGTTAAAACGTCTCCAATCGCAAGGCGCCACACCGGCGGCGCTGCCGACGATCAACAATACCGCCGGTCAAGTTGACGTCGTACGCGAGGTCGCCGCGGCCGTCGATCAGGCCGTGGCTGAAACCGAACAGCGTTTACGCACCGAGTACGAGCGACAAGCGGCCGCACGCGACCAGAATCTGACCGCCGAGAGGAACCGTCTGGAAGCGGAGTTAGACGTCGAGAAGAAACGACTCGAGCAACAGTTAGAGCAGTTGCAGGCGGAATTGAACGCACATCAGTCGGAGTCGACTTCGCACGAAGAAAAACAAGCGGCGATCGAAGCCGAGCTAGAACGCCATCAAGCCGAATCGCAACGTCTACGACAAGAAGACGAAGCCCGGTTTCTACAAGACCAGCAACGGCTCGAAACGCAACTACGTGATTTGGGGCAATCGCACCAGAGCTTGGTCGACGAAGCGAACTCTCTTTCGCTTCAGCTAGAGCGAAAAGAAGCGGAGTTACAAGAGATTCAACAGGCGATCTCGACCGCGCCCGCGATCGACGAACAAGCGTTGCGAGACAGCCTGAGCGTCGAACTGGCGAAACAAGCGGAAGAGTTCGCTCGCAAAGAAGCGGACTTGCGCAGTTCGCTTGAAGACGCCCAACGAACCGTCGAGAGCCAAAAAAGCGATCTGGCGGAGATCATCCGTCTGAGAGCGGAAGAGAAAGACAGGTTTGAACAAGCCCGGCGAGAAGCGGCGGAAAAACCGCCAACCGAAGAACCGCCGCCAACCGAAGCGACCGGCGCTCCTGCGGTCGCGCCTGCAACGCCTTCGTTATTGCGACGTTTCGTACAGCCGCCGGTTCGTGCAAGCTTGTCTTCGTACGAAGAGCAAACGGTCGCCGAACTGCAAGACTTGCGTCTTCGCGAGCGATACGAGCGGCTGGCTCATCTTGATACGGCCAGCACCTCGCTTCTCTTTCTATCGGCCGACGGCGGAGATGACGCCTATCCGGCAGGTTTGCATGCCGCGCTGGCCGCGGCGCAAGAAAATCGGCGCGTATTGCTGATCGACGGCGACGTCCATAACAAGCGGCTCTCGCATCGTCTCGGCATGCGAGATTCGCTTGGCTTTTACGAGGTGATTCGCCGCGAAACGAAATGGACCGAAAGAGCGGTCGGGCTCCGCAGCGGCGCGGTTGACTTTCTGCCGGCGGGACGTAGCCTCTATACGGTGTCGCGTAGCGATCTTGAGTCGGCCCAAAGCCTGTGGCACGAGTTGAGCGAGATCTGGCCGTTGATCATCCTGGTAGGCGAACATCCAGGCGCGGTTTCAACCGAACTATACGGCGTCTTGTGTCGATCCATCTACTTGACGGTTTGTCTGGGACGCGCCACAAAGGATGACGTGAATGCGGCCTCCAAACGGATCGCTTCGATCGGCGGTCAGATCGAAGCGGCGATCGCGATGAACGCCCAGTTGCGTTAAACGTCGATTAGGCCGCGCATTTACCAACCAGCGAAGCGTCAAAGAAGCGAAACCATGGCCAAGTATCTCGTTACCGGCGGCGCCGGATTTATTGGGTCGCATATCGTCGACGCTTTAGTCGCTCGGGGCGACTCGGTGCGCGTGATCGACAACCTAAGTACCGGCCAACGCGGCAATCTGGCGCAGGTCGCCGATAAGATTGAATTTGTCGAAGGGTGTTTGACCGACGCCCAGGTCGTATCCGAGGCGGTTCGCGGCATCGACGTTATTTTTCATCAAGCGGCGCTCGCTTCGGTTCCGCTGAGCGTCGAACGCCCGCTTGATACGCACGCACACTGCGTTACGGCGACGGTCAACCTGTTAAACGAGGCGCGTCAGGCGAACGTAAAACGCGTAATCTACGCCGCATCTAGCAGCGCCTACGGCGACGCGGCGACCTTGGCGAAACGCGAAACCGACCTTCCCAATCCGCTTTCGCCGTACGCCGCCGCTAAACTCTCGGCCGAATATTATCTTCAGGCGTTCTATCACACCTACGGCATCGAAACGGTCGGGCTTCGCTATTTCAACGTCTTCGGGCCGCGGCAAGATCCAGACAGCCCTTACTCGGCCGTGATTCCAATCTTTATCACGCTGCTGTTACAGGGCGAGCGCCCAGTGATCTACGGCGACGGCGAACAATCTCGCGATTTCACCTTCGTCAAAAATATCGCGACGGCCAATCTGTCGGCGGCTGACGCCCAACAAGTCGCCGGGCGCGTGATAAACGTCGCCAATGGGCGCAGCACCTCGCTATTGCGATTGATCGAACTGCTAAATCGCGAACTTGGCACCAGCGTTCAGCCCCAACATGATCCGCCGCGTATCGGCGACGTCCGCGACAGCATGGCCGACAATACGCTTGCGCGAACGTTGCTCAATTACGAGGCCGAGATCGATTTCGAGACCGGCTTGAAAATGTCGATCGATTACTATCGACAACTGGTCGCTTCGCGATCGGCTTGATCGCGCTCTATCGGCGTCGATTGCGAAGTCGGCGTTTCCGGCTTCGAGGCGTCGCCGGCGTTCGCCAGTTCGGAATGCTCTTCGCCGATTTCTTTTTTTCCTAGCGCCGCGTACAAGAGGGTCGCCAGCGCGAACGTTACGGCCAGCGTCACAAACATCGTCGGATAGCCTGGCCAGCCTTGAAGCTCGGCCTGGGCGACGATCGCACCTTCGATCGGAAAACCGACCAGCGAACCGAAATCGAGCGACGCCAGCATCAGGTTCGTACCGGTACCGCGATTACGGCGCGGAAACGCAGTCGCCCCGCCGGCCACGACAGCCGGAAACAAAAAGGCATGTGCGGCGCCGCCGAAGATCGCAGGCAACGGCAACATCCAAGCCGCACTAACCGGCAAATAGGCGAGCATCGACGCGACCAAACATGCCATACCAAGAATAACCGTTCGCTTGACGCCAAAACGGTCGGTAAACCGCCGGGTCGCCACGCGAATCGAGAACGCGCTGATCGCGTATGCCAGGAAGAAATACCGAATTTGATTGATCTGTAACGAATCGGCGAAACTCCGAACGAAAACTTGCGGCAATAACACTCCGGCGCCCATCGCGATTCCGATAATCAACAACCAACCTGGATGATATTCGCGCACCAATCGCCACATCGCCGGATGTTCGTGATGCGGAGCCCGCAGATCGCGCCGGGTCGCCAGATAGGCCAAGACCATCGAAACGCCGACCATCGACGCCGCCAGCAAAAACATCGCCTGAATTTGGACGAACGATACGACCGAAGTGCGAAAGATCCAATCGCCGATCACAGGCCCGATCGCCATGCCGATAAATCCGGACGAGCCTAAGACCCCAACCATCTCGGCGGTACGCCCAGGCGGAGATTTCAGCGAAACGGACGTCAGCGAAGCGCCAAAAGCGCCGGCCAAACTGATCATCATCCCGATTCGTAGCAGATAGATCCAAACCGAATCAAGCCGCTGAACCGTTAGATTCAAGATGAGAAAAAGACCGAGCGTCAGCAATGAGCCTAGCCAAACCGTGCGGGGGCCCAAACGATCGATCCAGTTTCCCTGCAAAAAACGCCCCAGCAAGCCGCCTGTCATTCCGCAGCCGGTGATCAAACCTAATTGATACGGACCGCCCCCAAGATAGGCGATAAAGTCCGCGTAGCGAAACAAACTGCTAACGCAAATAATCAGCGCCGTATTCGCAAAGTAAGCCAGCCAAAAATCGCGATTGTAGGGGTTCTCTTTCGATCGTTCGTCGCGGATTGCAGACATTGAGACAGGCGGGCTAGTAAACAGAGGAAAGAATTCTCGTTATTATACGAACCTAACTCGCGTGACTAGCGGGCGTCCATTCCTTTCATTCGCCGTTTGATCTCATGTCCGCCGACCGCCCCGACGCAGCGCCTGTGTTAATTGCAGTCGCAACCTTTAATGAGATCGAGAACCTTCCGCTCTTAGTCTCCGAAATTCTGGCCGCCGTTCCCGAGGCCGACATTTTGGTGGTCGACGACGACTCCCCCGATGGAACCGGTCAATGGTGTCGGGAATTCGCCGTCACCGAACCGCGACTTCACTCGATGCATCGGTCACGCGGGGCGGGGCTCGGTACGGCGGTCGTCGCGGCGATGAAATATGGTATCGAGCGCAATTACGAACTGCTTGTTAATCTAGATGCCGACTTCAGCCATACGCCTAGCAAAATCATCGATTTGCTGAGCGTCGCCCAGTCGTCTGAGGTCGACGTGATTGTCGGTTCAAGATACGTCGAGGGCGGAGGAGTCGAAGGTTGGCCCTTGCACCGCCGCTGGATGAGCCGCTGCATCAACCTCTATACTCGATTATTGATGCGTCTGCCGGTGCGCGATTGCAGTGGGTCGTTTCGCTGTTATCGCGTCGCAACATTACGCAAACTGAACTTTGACGCAATCGTCTCGCGCGGTTACTCGTTCTTTGAAGAAATCTTGTGGCGACTTCGCCGACAAGGCGCAACCTTTCAAGAGGTTCCCTATATCTTCGTGGAACGTGAGCGGGGCTACTCGAAAATTAACTGGCGCGAAGCGGTTCGCGCACTCTATCTGATCGCTCGACTCGGCTTGGGATCGATCTTCTCTAAATAAAAGCGGAATTGCATCGATTCAGCGCACGGCAATCGAAGCGAAAGAAAACGCAACGCCTAACGGCCCCTACAAGAAGGGGTCGAAGGTTTCTCTTCTCACGCTGGTTGAACATTTTTCGACATCGCACTAATCTGAAAGGATCTCACCCCCAACCTTCCCCCCATGAGGCTGTATGATGTTACGCTTGCCAATTGCCTTGGCGCTGACGCTGTTCGTTTCGCAGCCAGTCTTGTCCGCGTCCCTTCTTTTGCAAATTGCCGCGCAAGATCAAGACGAAATCAATCTCCCGGTTCGCATTTCAGTTCCGAAATCAGTCGCCAAGCAGGCCCAAGTCGCCGTCGTGGCGCTGGAAGACGGCACGAAATTATCCGCACAACTGACCCCTCCGCGTCTACTATCTGACGCCGACTCCGAGAGTCATCGTGAACTGACGTTCGTTATCCCGGAATTAAAAGCTGGTTCAAAACTAACCGCCAGCGTTGATTTCGGCGGCTCCCTAGATGGGGCGAATTTTCGTTGGCAAGACGAACCCGGCAAGTCGCTCGACCTGTTCGACGGCGACAAACGGGTCTTGCGATACATGTACGAAGCGCTCGACGACTCGTCGCCTGCCCGGCGTCGCGAGACCTACAAAGTTTATCATCACGTATTTGATCTCGATGGCGAAAACTTGCTGACGAAAGGGGCTGGCGGGCTCTTCCCGCATCATCGAGGCCTCTTCTACGGCTTTAATCGCATTAGTTACGTCGCCGACGGCAAATCGCAAAAAGCCGACGTTTGGCACTGCAACAACGGCGAAACGCAAGCCCATATCAAGATCCTACAGTCAGAAGCTGGTCCTGTTCTCGGTCGACAATTGCTTAAAATCGAATGGCGCGGGCGAGACGGCGTCCCCTTCGCCGTCGAACGACGCGAGTTGACCGCGTATCGCACGCCCCAAGGGCGTCTGATCGAATTTGCCTCGCGACTGAATAGCCTGGTCGAAGATCTCAAATTAGATGGCGATCCGCAGCATGCCGGATTTCAATTTCGGGCAACGCAATTCGTGCCTGATAACACGGCGGGCAAGACGTACTACGTTCGTCCAGACGGCAAGGACAAGCCAGGCAGTTTTCGCAACTGGCCAGGACACAAAGAGCATATCAATCTCCCCTGGAACGTCCTGGTGTTTGAAGCGTTCGACCAAACGTATTCGACTTGCTATCTCGATCGTCCGACCAATCCGAAACCGGCCCGATTTAGCGAGAGAAACTACGGACGTTTCGGCTCGTATTTCGCCGCCGACGTACCGCAAAACAAGCCGTTAGAGGTCAACTATCGGATTTATTTGACCGAGGGCGAAATATCTTCGGATGCCGTCGCCGCTTCGTCCGCCAGCTTCATTCATCCTCCTCAGGTATCGATTGTTGAGTAATTTATCTCGCGAACGAACGGGCAAGTTCGGCGCGCATTTTCAGAATATTGCGGCAGCGCTGCCCTTCATTTTTACGATCGCTTTTGGACTGCCCTGTTGGGCCGACACGCCGATTGTCGAGCCGTATCGGCAACTTTTCAATCAACGCGATTTACAAGGATGGCGACCGGTCGTTCGTTTAGACAAACAAAAGTTGACGGCGAACCAGCGCGAGACGTTAGCCGAACTCGCCCGACAAGACATGGCGGTCCACTGGCAGGCCGCATTCGGCATCTTGCAATACGACGGCGGCGGTAAACCGATCGAAACGGAAGAACGCTTCGGTCCATGCCGCTTATCCTTTCAATGGAAATGCGACCCATGCGCCGCGTCGCATATCGGCCTGCCGGGCGGATGGTCGATTGCGATCGGCGACGCATCTATCGCTGGCGAAAGCGCTCGCTATGCTTCGGGGGCCATCTACCATAATTGCGATCGAAAAGTAGAACCGATCCTAAGAGCCGATCAACCGCTGGGCGAATGGAACCAAATGATGGTTCATGTGACCCCGCATCAAATCGACGTCTGGCTGAACGGCCGCCGGGTCGCGAAATTACAAGACGTCTCTATCGACGCCAAAGGCCGAATCACCCTTGAAGGCGGACCGGCGCCCCTCTATTTTCGCAATCTGTTGATCGAACCCTTAAGCGTCGCAGAGAACGATTCCGAGTCGTCTCTCCCCTAAGGTTCGTTGACTACCCTAGGAAGCGCATCTAAAATCGGCTCCTTCCCCTTAGTTTTTAATTCTGAGATGCGCAATCTCCTCGGAAAGACTGCCCCATGGCGAATGAATCGACTGGTCGTATCGACAACGTGATGCACGAGGCCCGCTTATTCCCCCCGACGAAGGAATTTCAGGGCCAGGCTTCTATCAACTCGCTCGAGCAATACCAGCAATTGTGGGACGAAGCGAAAGCGGATCCTCCGGCCTTCTGGGATAAACTTGCCAAGACCGAGCTCCATTGGTTTGAACCTTACCGCAAGACGCTGGAATGGAACGAACCGTTCGCCAAATGGTTCGTCGACGGCAAAACGAACGCCTCCTACAATTGCCTAGATCGCCACTTGTCGACCTCGCGCCGCGATAAGCCTGCCATTATCTGGGAAGGGGAGCCTGGAGACCAACGGACGCTGACGTACGCCGAGCTTCACAGCGAAGTATGTCGATTTGCCAATGGATTGAAGAGCCTAGGCGTACAGCAGGGAGACGTCGTCTCAATCTACATGCCGATGACGCCGGAACTGGCGATCGCCATGTTAGCGTGTGCTCGGATCGGCGCGATTCATTCGGTCATTTTCGCCGGTTTCTCCGCCGAAGCGATCGCCGATCGCAACCATGACGCCAGCGCTCGAATTATGCTGACTGCCGACGGCGCATGGCGCCGCGGCAAGCAACTTTCGCTCAAGGCGACCGTCGACGAAGCGTTGGCCAAATCGCCGACCGTCGAAAAATGCGTCGTCCTGAAACGAATCGGTAA
>JBITAD010000399.1:0-520 GCA_044439945.1 Blastopirellula sp. JB062 | reverse complement strand
AATGAAGTCGAGATGCAGCCAGGTCGCGACGTCTGGTGGCACGACCTAATCGAACCGGTTAACGACGACTGCCCTGCCGAGCCGTTTGATAGCGAAACGCCGCTCTTTATTCTCTATACAAGCGGATCGACCGGAAAACCGAAGGGAATCAAGCATACGACCGCCGGATATAACCTGTTCGCCAAGCAAACGTTCGAATGGGTCTTTGATCATCGCGACGACGACATCTATTGGTGCACGGCCGACTGCGGCTGGATCACCGGGCACAGCTACGTCGTGTATGGCCCGCTCTCAGCAGGCGCAACTTGCTTGATGTACGAAGGCGCCCCCAACTTCCCCGACGAGGGCCGATTCTGGGAATTGATCGAGAAGTACAAAGTCACGATCATGTACACCGCGCCGACGGCGATTCGCGCCTTCATCAAATGGGGCGACGAGTGGGTCGACAAGCACGATATCTCCAGCTTGCGACTACTGGGCACCGTGGGCGAAGGGATCAATCCGGAAGCCTGGATGTGGT
>JBITAD010000398.1:0-2690 GCA_044439945.1 Blastopirellula sp. JB062 | reverse complement strand
CGTCATCAAAAAATCGCACTTCCACCTGATCGCCGGCATCGTCCGCCTCGATTTGCAGAATGTTGTCGACCGAGACCGTCGCGGTCGCATCCAAAACGATGCGCGGCTCTAACTCTCGAAACCGCAACTTCGCGTCAAACTGATCGAAAAATCGAGGCGCCCGGTTCGTTGCTCGACTCGACCTTCGTTTCAGCCAACGCGAAAAGATTCGCTTTCGATTCATTCCATAGCGCCCTTGATCGGTCGCTCGCCTAGCCCACGGCGGCAGATGACAATAGATTCTCAACCAGCGAGGTACGCGCGAAATGCGCATAACTTCTCTAGCCGTAAAAAGATACGTATTTTTCCATTCAAATTACGAATTGACCGAATGTCAATCCGATTCCACGGTTGCAGCGACGAGAGAAGTTTGCCCTGGCCAATATAAAGCTCCCAGCTTGCTTATCGTCGTAACTCGGCCGAATCGCCGATTCGTCAGAAGCTCGCCAGAATCGGGCTACTTCCCTGAACGAAAAGGGGCCGGAACGCCGATTCAAAAGAAACGGAGTCTTTCCCCCCAACTTATACTCGCATGGTGAAGACGAAGGATGCGTCTCTTTAAATACCTCGGCCTACTGGCAATCCCCCTCTGCGGAGCAGTGCTCACCTCGTCGCCTGCCCTGGCCGAGCGGCCGAATGCGGTCCGCATTCGACCAGCCGCATTTGTCGAACCGGCCCCCTCCGAGCTAGGACCGATCACTCCCGCGCCTGACGAAATCGTCCCGCCTGGCACGATGGTTACTGAAGACGACATCCTCCCTCCGGGGCGACGCTACGGCGAGCTCTATCGTGCGGTCGCCAGCGGAGACAAGCCGTTCGACCACATGACCGCCGAAGAATTGCAAACGTTGCTAGAGCGGCGACCGGCCGATTCGTACACCATCAATACGGGATATCGAGATCCTGACATTCAGATCAACGCCAAACGACAAGTCGAACTGCCGGTGAACGTCGCCAAGGCGCTATTCTCCGAGTTCCCCGAAGTCGACACCATCTATGGACGCCAACGCCCTTGGAACCCTTCGGTGGCGATGTGGGAGGCCCCATCATTCTATCACCGTCCGCTCTATTTTGAAGAAGTCAATCTCGAACGCTACGGCAACCAGCATCGCGTGGTGCAACCAGCCGTTTCGGCCGCTCACTTTTTCGCCAACACGCTAATCTTGCCGTACAAGATCGGCGTGAATCCGCCTTGCGAACGCATTTATACGTTAGGGCATTATCGCCCTGGCGACTGCAATCCCCACGACCGGCATGGCCTGCCGTGGAGTTGGCGCGGAGCGGCTTATATGGGCACGTTCTACACCGGCGCCGCCTTCGTGCTTCCCTAAAAAGCCCAACAGACACCAACGTCGCCCTAGAGTCGAAAACGAAAATTACCGCTGATCCAGCGTGATAGTCGCTGCCCCAAGGTGAGCGAGCGCCCTAGCGCAACCGCTTTGCCGCGCGAGCCCGGCATCAGTTCCGGCGGAATCGCGTTTAATTCGACCGTCGCCTGATAAGACCGCTCGATCAGCCGGACTTCGCCTGACTCATCGCGACGCGTCGGAACGTCGGCGCCTTGCACCAGATTGCGCGGGGCGTCGAACGAATCATCGCGCGAAATCTCGACGATCCGTCCTTCGATCCTCTCACCGGCAAGCCCGTCAAACAACAGCTTTACCGAATCGCCGACGGCCAGCAAATCGACGTCGCTTTGTCGAATGAATAGGCGTGCCTCGATCGCCTGGGGTTCGGCGACGATCGCCAGCAGTTCTCCTCGCTCTAACAAAGCGCCGCGATTGGCCGGGTCGAGCGGCGTCCCGCTCCAAGTCGGCAAGCGTCTTTCTTGTTTCGTCGCCTTAGTGCGGCGCGGCGGAGGAAAGACGACTCCGGAACAAGGCGTTTGAATCCTCAATCGCTCGGCATCTTTGGTTACCGCCGCAAGTTGACGGGCCAAATCCGCCAACACCGCTTCGGCGGCAGGAATTTGCCCCGCCGTCGAGCGATTGTTGTTCGACTGCCGCCGCAAGTTTTCGACATGCTGCCGCTGTTCTTCCCAGTCGCCTGCTCATTCGACTCGGCGTAGGTCCAGCTCTTCATTGATCAACACGGCCAGCGTATCGCCGGTCGCGACTTCGGTTCCGCAAGCAACCGCCGTTTCGATCCGTCCAGAGACCGAAGCGTAAATCCTGTGCGCATCGTCGAGTTGCGCCAGCACCGGCGCCGATACCCGCGAAGCCCAGGGAATTTGCAAACCAAGCAGCGCCAAGAGGCCGAACGTCGCCGCCGCGAACGCAAATCGTTTAGTTCGAATCTCGCGTATTGCCATCGGACGTCTCCACCAGCGCGCCAAACCAATCGCAGGCTGGAGCAAAAAACCTGCGATCGCCAAGAAGACGACCATATCGCCTACAGGAGCCAAATCATTCGCTTTAAAGGTTTTATAAACGAACCATAGCAGCAAACCGATCACCATCGTTCGATAGGCGAAAGCCGCCACTGCGTAGATACGTAAAAATCGAAGATCGGCGTCAAGCGGCATCTCGTCCGCTACGCGTTTCAGAAAATATGGTTGCCACCAGCGCCGTACCGCCTGACTCGCTTGCTGCGAAAGATTCGGTACGTCGACCCAGTCGGCAAAAAGATAGTAGCCGTCATACCGCATCAGC
>JBITAD010000397.1:0-2677 GCA_044439945.1 Blastopirellula sp. JB062 | reverse complement strand
CCCAACGGGCACCGGTTCGCCTTGATAGGTGACCTCGCCCGAAACGTGATACCGTTGAATCCCGTCTTGAGGGACGCACCCGGTCAATATCGTCGCCGCCGCGATCAGCAGGCCCCATGGGCAATGCAATGTCGTTTTCATCACAGCTTCGCCTCGCTATTTAAAATTCGCCTACCGGATTGCCGTCGTTCGGAATAAACAGATTCTGCCAAACCCGATTCGCCAACGTAGGTTGAGAAACGGCTTGATCGGCCAGGCGGAAAAAGTTGGTCGAAGAACTCGTTGGATAGCTCGTAAGACTATCGACGTTCTCGCTGACGAACCGAATCGAGCCGTCGCACAGCGCGATGTTGACGCCGCCTGGGTGCATGCTGGTGTAAGCGGTGCGCGTATTAAGCGGATCTCCGGCGCCTGAAATGTCATCAAATTGGCCGGCGTACGGCGTATTCGGCGGCCAAGCGGCTCGCCCTTGTACCTGTACCGCACTGCCTGTTTTGCTGCGGCCCGCCCAAACCCCGGCAAGACTGCGGATGGGCGTTTCTCCCAAAAAACGTTCGCCGAACATCAGCGTTTGCGTCAGGCCGTCGGTGATCTTGGCGAAACGACAAGGCTCGGTATAAGGGCTGTCGTGATACTTGGCCCAAAACACGCCTTGGCTGGGCAGGTAGTTCGATTTGCCAAACCCGTTAAAGGCGAAATTCGTATCGTCGCCCGGGCAACTGGGACAAATAAACGCGTCGACCCGAGTCGCCAGCAACGGCTGGTCATCGACCTCCGGCACGGCGTCGCCCATCGGGTTCAATTCGTCGTGTAAAGACGATTGCTCAAGAAACGGCAGCATCAATACGCCGGAACCCCAGTTGGTCGAGCGACCTGACTTCCAGATCTCCGAAGGGGGAATCACGCGGAACGTATCGTGATAATTGTGAACGGCCAGTCCGAGCTGCTTGAGATTGTTGGTGCATTGCATGCGCCGCGCCGCCTCGCGGGCTTGTTGAACCGCCGGCAGCAACAACGCGATTAGCACGCCGATAATCGCAATCACAACCAACAACTCGACCAACGTGAAACCAGAGCGAGCCCCTGCCGGGGCGACGTTAAAGCGATTCTTCATGAGGGTCCGCCTCGAAAAAAAACTGCATGGAAGAGGGATGGAAGAAGCAAGCACGCAAGATTTAAAGACGATTAATCTTTATTTGTGATTGCCCCATTATGGGTTAGGCTATTTCTCGCTCAATACAGTTTTGCGAATACTTACTTCGATTTTGCGTCGCGCCTTAGCGGCCGATTTTCGTTCGCATCCGCATTAGTCGCCAGAATTTTCAAGGCCCGATTCGGTTTATGCGACGACGCACCGATACGCTTTCCGCCGTGAGGATCGCTCCATGACCGTCAGACCGCGCGTCGCCCTGTTTGTCGAGACCTCGCGCGCTTATGGCCGCGGCGTGCTCAAAGGAATCTGGCAACACGTTCAAGAGCATGACCGCTGGTCGATTTTGTTTCGTCCCCGCGGATTGGAAGAGCCGACCCCGTCTTGGATGGCCTCGTGGCGCGGCGACGGGATCATCGCGCATGTGACCAATCGACAAGTCGCAGCCGTTTTAAAAAAATCGTCCGCTCCGTGCGTCGACGTGTTGGGCGATATGGAAGGAATGGGGTTTCCGATCGTTCGCACCGATCATCAACGAATCGCCCAGATGGCGTTCGATCACTTGACCAATTTAGGACTGCGAAGTTTGGCGATTTGCGGTTTACGCAAAGGAGACCGACCTCAGCTCGACGAACGCTGTCTGACGTTTCAAGCTTTGGCCGAAAAAGCGAATTATCGGGTGCATACTTTCCAGCCGCGCGGCGGCGGTGCGTTCGGCCCGTCATGGGGCAAAGAGCAAAAACAGATGGTGCGTTGGATTCGCTCGCTGCAAAAACCGGTCGGGGTCTTTGCGTGTAACGACACGCGCGGTCGCGAAGTGTTGGATGCCTGCGAGACGGCTGAGATCTCCGTTCCTGAAGAAGTGGCCGTCATCGGCGTCGGCAACGACGACTTGCTTTGCGAACTGAGCGATCAAAGGTTGACAAGCGTAGACGTGAACCCGGTACGCGTCGGCTATCAGGCGGCTGAACTGCTTTGCCAAATGATGGCAGGTCGACAGGTTCGCCGCTGCCACGACGTCGGCCCGCGCCGGGTTATCGAAAGGCAATCGACCGATATGTACGCGGTCGAAGATCCCCAGGTCGCCCGCGCCGTCAAATTTATTCGCTTGCGCGCTTGCGAGGCGATCGACGTCGGCGACGTCGCCGACGAAGTCGCGCGGGGCCGCCGCGTGCTCGAGCGACGGTTTCGCGAGATGCTGGGGCGATCGATTAAGTCGGAGATCGTCCGAGTTCGGCTTTCTCGCGCAAAAGAACTGCTGCTCGAAACCGCTTTGTCGGCGACTGCAATCTCTTACCGCTGCGGGTTTAGCAGTCCCGCCTACTTTATGGATCATTTCCATAAGAAGGTCGGCCTGACCGCCAACGATTTCCGCAATTCCGCAAGATCATCGCTCAACGAACCGCACGAGTCGTGATCAAAGAATCAGGCGACCCAATATCATCGCAGAATTGAGCCGGCGGCGCTACGCTAAATCACCCAAAGTGCGCGCTGGCCGTGTCTAAGAAGTCATGACTGTTAGCAACC
>JBITAD010000396.1:0-2698 GCA_044439945.1 Blastopirellula sp. JB062 | reverse complement strand
AGGAGCTTTCCGAAAACGTCAAAGGAACCATACGAAAAATCGAGGGGATTACTCCGCCGGTCATTGAACCGATTCAAAAGACCGAAGAGTTGCATATCGAGCTTCGGACCGACGACCTTGCGTTTTACGGCCTTACCCGCGGATACGTCGCGACGGCGTTACAAACGGCGCTGCAAGGTGAGATCGTTTCGGAAGTTTTGGAAGGTCAGCGGCGTTTTGATTTGCTCGTCCGCTTAGAGGAAGAATACCGCACCGATTACGCCAATTTGGGGCGTTTGCGTATCGATCTGCCCAACAACAAAGGACAGATCGAATTGCGCGAGATCGCCGACGTCGGCCCAGGCAACGGACCGAACGCCGTCAACCGCGAGAACGCCCGACGGCGGATGGTGATTCGCTGCAATACCCAAGACCGAGACTTGGCGAGCGCCGTGACCGAGATTCAATCGCGCGTCGACAGTCAAGTGAATCTGCCGGAAGGCTATTTCATCGAGTACGGCGGCCAATTCGAGAGTCAACAACGCGCGACGCGAACGATCGTGGTTCTCGCCGGCGTGTCGATCGTCGGCATGTTCGTCGTGCTGATGGTTCTCTTTCCGTCGGTACGCGTCGTCTTGCAAATCTTAAACGCCTTGCCGACCGCGTTTATCGGCGGCGTGTTGGCTTTGGTTATCACTCAGCAAACGCTGACCGTCGCCAGCTTGGTGGGGTTCATCTCGCTGGGCGGCATTGCGGTGCGCAACGGCATCTTGCTGGTGACCCACTATTTTCACTTGATGAAAGAAGAAGGAGAAGACTTTACGCAAGAGATGATATACCGCGGCAGCTTAGAACGACTGGCGCCGGTCTTGATGACCGCTTTGACCGCAGGCATCGGTCTTTTGCCGCTTGTGATCGGCGGGCAAGAGCCGGGGCGCGAGATCTTGTATCCCGTGGCGACGGTCATTCTCGGCGGACTAATTACTTCGACATTCTGCGAGTTTCTGATTCATCCGGGCATCTTCTGGAAATTTAGCGGCAAAGATGCGTTGCATCTGGCCCGTCGAGAAGAGTCTGGAGAAACGCTCATTCCGTAAACGAACCTTGATTATTGCAAAGGACCTACTGATGAAATTTTTCTCAAGACGCAGCGCCTTGTTGGCCATCTTGATCGCTTCGGTCGTCACGATGGGATGCAAACAAGATGCGACGCCGGCGCCCAAGTCAGATTCTGACGCGAGCGGCGACGCCGATCATGGCCATGATCATGGCCCAGGCGGGCACGACCATGGCGATGAAGCAGGACATGGCGGGCACGCCCCGGGGCCGCATGGCGGCACATTGGCCGATTGGGGCGGCGGCAAATATCATGTCGAATTCACCGTCGATCATGAAAACCAGAAAGCGACCGTTTATATCTTAGGAGACGACGAAAAGACGCCCACCCCGATTACGATCGAATCGGTCTTGCTGACGATCAAAGATCCGAAGTTGCAAATTGACCTCCTTCCCTCTCCGCAACCGAGCGATCCTGCCGGCCAGTCGTCTCGATTCGTCGGAACGCACGACGGTTTGGGAACCGTAAAAGAGTACGAAGGCACGATCAGCGCCGCGATCGACGGCACCCCGTACGCCGGCAGCTTTTTAGAAGAAGCGCACGGCGAAGGTCACTCGCATTCGCACGGCGGCGACGACGCTTTGGTTTGGATAGGCGAGCCGAAAAAACATGCGGGCATGGTCATCAAGCTAGGGCATCACGGCCAACATTTGCACAAGGGCGAAGAGGTCGAACCGGCCGTCGAGATCACCCAAAACGGCAAACCGGTCGCCGACGCCAAGGTGTTTAATGCGTTGGTCACGCAAGATGGCGGCGCCGTCTTGGCGAAAGAAGTCGGTACGATTTACGAGCCGGCGACCCCGCAAGAGCCCGCCCATTACGCCCAAGGGGGGCTAAAAATACCGACCGACGCCCAAAGCGTGGCAATTCGCTTTCGTATCGTTCCGCCTGGCGGCGAGCCGGTTACCTATGAGACGCCGATTTCCGTCGAATAGCGGCGTCCGACTTTCTACGTGGCCCGCTGGTCGGGTCCGTTTGCCCAAACGCTTCGGCGCGACCCATCTCTATGGTTCTTTCCCCCGCGGCCTGCGTAGGCGTCTTTTGCCTGCGTGGGTCGCTTTTACAAAAACTGGCGCATGTCGTCCTTTGGGGATGCGGATGAAATGTATTACGTCGTCAAAATTCTGATTACCGCCGGACTTGTCGTTCTCGTCTCGGAGGCGTCGAAACGAAGCCCCCTGATCGCCGGCTTGCTCGCGTCGCTTCCGTTGATTTCATATCTAGGAATTCTTTGGCTGTACTTCGATACCGGCGACGTCGGACAGGTCGCTGACTTGTCGCGAAGCATATTCTGGCTCGTTCTTCCCTCACTCCCCTTCTTTTTACTTTTCCCCTATTTGCTCCACCGCAACTGGGGCTTCGCCGTGAGCCTGGCCCTTTCGACCGCGGCGATGATCGTTCTGTATTACGTCATGACGGCGGCGTTGCGGCGATATGGGATTGAACTGGGATAGCGGCGTTGCTTCGCTTGATTCGGCGGTCGCTTGCGCGGCTGAAGGGCGCAAGCGAAAAAGCACAAGAACATCATGTTCCAACGGCTTGCAATATGCAACAGACTTGCAATACTGGCATGCGAGACGTTTCGCTTCGCGGCGTCGTACG
>JBITAD010000395.1:0-2703 GCA_044439945.1 Blastopirellula sp. JB062 | reverse complement strand
AGTTGTCGCTGCAAGAAAAACGACGCCCAGCGTTAATAGACCTTGGGGACGACCGCTTCTGGCGGAATCGGTTTCCGCTCGTAGTCTTCGTGCCGTTCGCGCGGCGGCAGAGTGACCGTCTCTTTGGGCACTTCGCGATACGGCAGTAATTCGAGCAGATGATGGATGCAGTTCAGTCGCGCCCGCTTCTTGTCGACCGCTTCGACAATCCACCACGGCGCTTCTTCGATGTTGGTTTCTTCCAGCATTCTTTCTTTGGCCACCGTGTATTGCTCCCAACGGCGCCGTGATTCAAGGTCCATCGGGCTCAGTTTCCACTGTTTCAGCGGATCATGAATCCGACATTGAAACCGAAACTGCTGCTCTTCGTCGGTGATCGAAAACCAATATTTGATCAGATACATGCCAGAGCGAACCAACATTCGCTCGAACTCGGGGACCGAGCGAAAAAATTCTTCGTATTGGTGGTCGGTGCAAAAGCCCATCACCCGTTCGACCCCGGCCCGGTTGTACCAGCTGCGATCGAACAACACGATTTCGCCCCCGGCCGGCAAATGCGGAACGTACCGTTGGAAATACCATTGCGATTGTTCGCGCTCGGTCGGCGCCGGCAACGCGACCACTCGGCAGACGCGGGGGTCAAGCCGTTGCGTGATTCGTTTGATCACTCCCCCCTTCCCCGCCGCGTCGCGTCCTTCAAATAAGATAGCGACCTTCGATTTGCTTTCGACGACCCAATCTTGCAGCTTGATCAGCTCGCGTTGCATTCGCAGCAGTTCGCGAAAGTAGAATTTGCGCGACAGAGTCGACCCCGGTTTTCCGGCAGGGCGATGCTGATCTTCTTGCAGTTCTTCCAACTCCGCCTCGAGCTCTTCGTCGAGCGAGTCGAGCAGTTCGCTTTGAATGCGTTCGAAATCGTGCGGGGCGTCGTGGTCAGACATCGAGTCGATTTCCTAGGGCGAAATAGGGGCGACGTTCGCTTATTCGTACCAGGCCGGGTCGTAATTGGCTCGCAGTTTCTCGCGTTGTTGGGTGGTTAGCCGCGGGGTCAGCGGAATAAAGCCTTCTTCCAAGATGATCTCTTGCCCCTGTTGCGAGAGAATAAAGCGTAGCAGTTGGTCGACCGGGGGCGAAAATTCTTCTCCCACCGGCTTGTTCGCATAGATGTAGAGGAAGCGGGCCAGCGGGTATTTCCCGTCGTAAACGTATTGAAAACGTTTCGCCAGGTTGGGCGAATTGCGGTTCTCAAACGGGGCGTAGCTCAGGTATTCGTCGTCGTCATGCCGGGCGACGGCCAAAGCGCGAACGTTGTTGTCGCGATAGCCCATGCCGGAAAACCCAATCGCGTCGATCGAGGCGCCGACCGCTTCGATCACCTCGGCCGAATGGTCGCGCTCGTGCATGTCGTTGCGGAATGGAGAGCCGTGCAGCGCCGTCTCGCGGAAAAATTGTCGGGTGCCCGAGAGTTGATTTCGCCCGTACGTTACGATCTCGTCATTCGGAAACGGCGGCATCGTGAACTGCCCCCAGCGGAGCTTCTCGTTTTCGGCTTTGACCGAAAAGATTGCGTCAAGCTGATTCAGCGTCAGGCCGCGAACCGGGTTTTCGGCGTTGACGTAAACCGCCAACGCGTCGAGACCGATGCGGATCATCACCGGGTTACGGCCATACTTGTTACGAAACTCGCCCATTTCGGCCGAGGTCATGCGGCGGCTCATCACGCCGATGTCGCAATCGCCGGCAATTAGCGCCGGAGGCGCCGTTTCAGAACCGTTCGCTTCGACTGAGACCTCGACTTGCGGCGACATCGCTTCAAATTTCGCTTTGATCTGGCGCATGACGTCGCCCATCGTGTCGGAGCCGACGCTGCGTACGACTCCGGTCAAATCAGGCTGCGGCTCGTATGGCGGCAGATCGCCGATCGATGCGGCGTCGGAAAGTTGCGTCACCGCGTCGCTGCCGGGGCTGGTCGTCGCCGCAATTGCAGGCGTGCCTGAGACCGACTGATGCAACAGCGGCAGACCGAAAGCCAGCGACGCGCTGACGACCAGGCCGGTCATCGCTTTGCCGGCGTCTTTGGCGATCATGCCGCTGGTTTCTTTCATCGGCCGCACTTTCAAGAGCAGCGAGATCGCCGTTTCGCGACCGGCCAACAACCCGAGAAAGACCCAGGTCGTGCTCATCGGCATGTTGCTTAGCTCTTTAAAGAAGAGCAGGATCAACGCATAGATAAAGTCGATGATCGTCGCCGAGCGAATGTCGGCGGTGTTCGTTTTGACGTTGACGATTTTTTGGATTTCGCCGCCACGTCGAGCGAAGATCACCGCATGCAAAATCAGCATCACGATCGCGGCGAAAAAGAAGTAGGCGGCGTTCAGGTGACGCGGCAAGTATACGAAGATGTTGGCCAGATCTTGAATCAGCCATTGGCTCCACAAAAAGGCGGTCGAGGTCCACTGCAAGACGACCCAGCCAGTATGCGGCGGCTTGTCGGCGGTGGCGATCATCTTTTTCTCGAACGATTTGGTAATCGCCAGATAGACGCCGATGCCGACGAAAAATGCGACCAGATAGCCCAGCATCGACTTGGTCAGCATCGCCCCCAGATTGCCTGGAGCGAAGACGGCCAACACCAAAAAAGTGGTGCTGACCGGAATGCCGACGCGGGTCAGCACCAAGATGATTAACGGCGGAACAAGATGC
>JBITAD010000394.1:0-2706 GCA_044439945.1 Blastopirellula sp. JB062 | reverse complement strand
CAATATGGCGATTTATTTCATGAACGCCTGCCACGACGATGGAGCGAGCAACAGCCGCTAGCGGTCGATCTGGCGAAGCTGTTCGGCTGCCGGGTCGAAGCCAGGATATTAGGCTAAGTTCGCAATAGACGCAGCCGAGCCGTTATCGATTAACTGCGATTGCGCATTGCGCGGGCGATATCTCGCTTGGCGTCTTGCTGCTTCAACTTGTCTCGCTTGTCGTGCTGCTTGCGACCGCGGCCGACCCCAAGCAATACTTTCACGCGTCCTTGCTTGAAATACATTTTCAACGGCACCAGGCTCAGGCCTTTGTCGTCGCTTTTTGCAGCAAATTTGACGATCTCGCTTTTGCGTAGCAGCAACTTGCGCGGACGCTTCGGCTCGTGATTCAGAAACATGCTGGTGTTGCGATACTCGGGAATCTCGCAATTCACCAAAAACACTTCGCCGCGCAGCACGCGGGCGAACGCTTCGCCTAGCGAAACCTTACCGTCGCGCAACGTCTTTACTTCGCTGCCGACCAATTGAATGCCGCATTCGAGCGTATCGATGATTTCATAATCATGTCGCGCTTTCCGATTCTCGCCGATCGGTCGCTCGAGCTTCTTCTTCTCTTCTTCTTTCGATTTTTTTTTCGCCATGGGTGCTTTCGCATGGGCCGCTAGCGGCGGGCGTATTTTTCTTAATTGATCTTGCGAAGCGGAAAATCGCCGATTCGTTTTCTACTCGTTTCATAACGCGACGATAACCGCAGAGGTTATCTCGGCTGGCCTTTTCCCCAGCAACGGGAATTGCTACTCTCCCCGTCCTTGATCGCAGCCAGAAAATAGCCTCTTGCGGTGACGATAATCCGTGTCTTCTCGTACAAACGACCATTACGATTCGACAGGCGTCGACTTCCACTACCTAGGAATGATCGACTTCGACTTGTGCCTCGCTTTACAACGCCGCTTGGTTTATGAAGCCGGCGGCCACGATGACGATCGCATTGTCGTTTTGCTCTGTCAGCATTCGAGTATGATCACCGTAGGCCGCGCAGGTTCGCGACAACATATTCGCTTGACGCAAGACGAGCTTGATTCGCTTCGCTGGCAAGTTCGCTGGGTCGGACGGGGGGGCGGCTGCGTGCTGCACGGCCCTGGCCAACTGGCGATCTATCCTATTGTACCGCTTCGAGGCCGAAATTGGACGGTCGGAGAATATTTGGAGAGATTGCAGCAAGCCCTTGTGACGTCAGCGGTTTCGCTCGGCGTGCCCGCATATACGCGACCAGGACGATATGGCGTATGGGGAAAAAGCGGCCTCTTAGCGGCCGTTGGTGCGGCCGTACAAAACTGGATCACCAGCCATGGCGCTTTTCTCAATATTCATGCTAGCGGCGACGCCCAGTCGTTCGTCGAAGCGAACCCGCCGGAATTAGCGGCGCCTGGCGACTCCCCAATCATGGGGAGCCTGCTGTCAGAAACCGATCGACCGGCTAGAATTGAGACCGTGGCCCGAATCGCAGCGCGACGGCTGGCCGACTCCTTCGACTGCGTCGACCGACGTTGGTACGAAGGGCACCCTTTGCTATTTGAAATCTCCGAGCATCATCGTGAGCGACTCGCGCGAGTTGGTTGAACTGCCCATTGTCGACCTGCCGATCATCGACGCCCCGGCGCCGAATTCCCATCCCAAACAACGCCTGCCAAAGTGGTTAAAGCGTAACGTCCCTAAAGGGAACGCTAACCACTTTACGCAAAGCCTGCTTGAAGAATTGCAACTGGAAACGGTCTGCGATAGCGCGAAATGTCCGAACCGGATGGAGTGCTACTCGCAAAAAACCGCCACCTTCATGATTTTAGGCAACATCTGCACAAGAGCATGCAGCTTTTGCTCGGTCCCGCGCGGCAAGCCTGAAGAACTCTCCGGCGACGAACCCGAACGGCTTGCCGAAGCGGCATATCGGCTTGGCTTAAAGCATGTGGTCATCACCTCGGTCACGCGCGACGATTTGCCCGATGGAGGCGCGCAGCATTACATTCGCTGCATCGAAGCGGTGCGCGAGCGCACCGGGGCGACCGTCGAAGTGCTGACCCCCGACTTTATTCACACCCGAGAGTCGCTAGACAAAATTATCGTCGAAGCGAAGCCTGACGTATTCAATCACAACACCGAAACGGTCCCCAGGCTCTACAAACGGGTTCGCGGTCCCAAGTCGGAATACGCCTGGACGCTCGGCCTGCTCAAACGGGTCAAAGAATTAAACCCGCAAGTCAAAACGAAAAGCGGCTTGATGCTGGGCTTGGGCGAAACGCACGACGAAGTCTTCGCCGTGCTCGAAGATTTGCGCGCCAACGACGTCGACTTTTTAACGCTTGGCCAATACCTGCAACCCGACGAACAACGCTACTTGCCAGTGGTACGTTACATTCCGCCGGAAGAGTTCGAGATGCTCGGCCGCAAGTCGAAAGAACTCGGCTTTAAGCAAGTCGCCAGCGGCCCGTTCGTTCGCAGCAGCTACCATGCCCGCGACATGGCTGAAGCGTACTAAATCGCAACTTGCTCGCCCCCACAAGGCACAAGCGGCATCCAGTCCGACGAAGCGCAAGACGCTCGCTAAACGCCATCGTTAACCGAGCAGTTTAGCATTATGCTGTTTTTCGCATGCCGCAACGATGTTGTCGCGTACGGCGTCCGCTTCTTCGCCGGTGAAATAGCCGACCT
>JBITAD010000393.1:0-12773 GCA_044439945.1 Blastopirellula sp. JB062 | reverse complement strand
GTTGGCCGGGGTCGGCTGCGCGTTTGTGCAGCCTGAAGCTTTTCAAGTTTGGTGGGGGCTGCCGTTGTCGGCGCTGATCGTCCCCTTGATTCAGTTGATCATGTTCGGCATGGGAACCACGCTGAACGTCCGTGATTTCGCCCGGATCGCTCGCGAACCGTGGCCGGTGCTGCTGGGCGTCTTCTTGCAATACGGCGTGATGCCGATCACCGGTTATTTGTTAGCGGTCGCGTTCGGCTTTCAAGGCGAACTGGCCGCCGGAATTATATTGACGGGCGCTTGTTCCGGCGGAGTCGCATCGAACTTGATGAGCTATATCGGCAAGGGGAACGTCGCGTTATCGGTTACGATGACCGCGTTTTCGACCTTGCTCGCGCCCCTCATGACGCCGCTTGCAATGACCGTTTTCGCGGGAGAATATATCGACGTGGACGCCGGCAAGATGTTGATCGGCGTCGTCAACATTATTATCGCGCCGGTGTTTGCCGGGGTTATCGCCAATTCGATTCTCTACGGCGAAAAATCATGGACGAGTCGCCCCGCTGCCCTAGGGGGGATCGCCGCCCTCTTTTTCTGCTTCGCCACGGCGATCGCCCTGACGCCGGACGAAGTGTTGGGGCCGTTTCAAGGGCTGCGCAACAGCGTCGTATTGGGGCTGGCGTTGATCGGCGCGTTGTCGCTGGTCAAAGCCGTCTTGGTCGCCCGCGGAAATCTGAGCGACCAATGGTTGGATCAAGCCTTGCCGATGTTGTCGATGTTCGGCGTCTGTGCAATTTTGACGATCTTGACCGCTCAAACCTATGACGTGTTGGTGCAGGTCGGCGGCTTGTTGTTTATTGCCGCCGTCATTCACAACGCCGTCGGACTGACGCTCGGTTATTGGGGCGCCCAGGCCATCGGCGGGGCGGTGGGGCGTATCGGGTATCGGCTCGGTTGGTTGGCGTCGCCCGAGTCGCGACTGACGCAGCGTGATTGCCGTACGGTCGCCTTCGAGGTCGGCATGCAAAACGGCGGCATGGCCACCGGCTTGGCGATTGAAGTCTTGAAGAGTCATTTGGCGGCTCTGCCTCCGAACGTATTTGGAACTTGGATGAATATTTCCGGCTCGTTGTTGGCCAACTATTGGAGTCGCAGCGGCAGGCCGACCGGCGAACGACCGGAGGAGTCTGAGTCGGCGCTCCATGCCGAAGCGACTTCGTAACGTGACGCTTGATAACGCGAGATTCGCAATGCGGTTTTCATTTCAATCTTTCTATCAATGGACAAGCAGAAACATGGATACGCGACAAATTCTCTGGCAAGCTGTCGTCGTTTTGATCGCCATCTCGGCGGCCGGCTGCGGAAAACAAGACGGACTAAACCGGGGAGCCGTTCAAGGCGTCATAACGGTTGACGGAGTCGCGGTCGAAACGGGGGCAATCACCTTCGTGCCGACTGGGGCGACCAAAGGCCCCACGACCGGCGGAAAAATTGCGGACGGAAAGTACGAAATCGAAGCCGAAGACGGCCCCGTGTTGGGAGAGCACCTGGTGCAAATCATCGGCATGCGAGGCTCCGGAAAGTTCATGACGGAAAAATTGGAAGGCCAAGTCGTAAAAACCGAACTGATCGAGGATATGGTCCCGGCCAAGTATCGCGGACAATCGGAATTGCAAAGAACTGTCGAGCCAGGTCGCAACCAGTTTGATTTTGAGTTGTCGTCCGACTAAATCGGACGCAGCCGCGGCGCCCCCTTCTTTTCTCGCATCGGGCCGACGCATGCTCGCGCTCCGCCCGATCGGCTTCTGATGGCCGTAATTGTCCGGCCGCTCGACCCAGTCAACGGTCTTTTTCCGCCGCGGATCGCGATTTCTCTTGTTTTGGGCGACCGAGCGCGCTCGGTTTCGCCGATATCGAAGGGGGGAGAAAAACGACGCGTCTCGCGCTAAATGGGGCGTCGCGAGTGGTTTATCCCCGACGTTTTGTTAGACTTGCTCGACTGATCTCCTTCTGGTGACGGTGACAATTTCGCATTCCTCCTCGCGACGCTTCGCGATCTGATACGACGCGCCTTGATATGAAAAAGCTGTTTCAACCTGACCCGCTACGCCTGCTTCCCACAGACCACCAGCCGACCGAAGATCGGGCGCCTGACGAAATTGCGGCCGGTACTCCGGCTTGGCTCCGCGATGATCTGATCGCCTTGCTCGGCGCCGACCAGGTGTTGTCGCGGCCGATCGACTTGATCAAGTACGCCAGCGATGCGAGTCCGTATCGTTTGTTTCCCAAGGTGATCGTCTTGCCGCGCACGGTCGATGAAGTTCGGCAAATTTTCGCTTATGCGCATCAAAAGCGAATTTCGGTCACGATTCGGGCTTCGGGGTCGAGCTTGAGCGGGCAAGCGCAGGGAGACGGCATTTTGATCGAGGCGCGACGCCATTGGGCCGGCTGGACGATCGAAGACGAGGGGCGACGATTGCGAGTGCGGCCGGGCACAGTTTTGTTTCGCGCGAACTTGGCCCTGGCGCCGTACGGCTATCGCTTGGGGCCTGACCCGGCCAGCGGCAGCGTTTGCACCATCGGCGGAGTCGTGGCGAACAATTCGAGCGGCATGTGTTGCGGCACGGCGCAAAACTCTTATCAAACGCTCGAATCGCTGACGTTCATGCTGCCGAGCGGCCATTTGATCGATACGGCGGCGCCGAGCGCCGCCGCCGATTTCGCCGCGGCGGCGCCTGAGTTGAACGCCGGACTGTTGGAGATTAAACGCGAGATCGAAGCCGACCCGGCGCTGGTCGAACGGATCCGGCGAAAGTTCAGCATTAAAAATACGACCGGCTATCATATGGAGTCGTTTCTCGACGCCGAGACGCCGCTCGAGATTTTCCGCCGCTTGTTGGTCGGCTCGGAAGGGACGCTGGCGTTTCTCGCCGAAGCGATCTTTAAAACCGTGCCTGACGACAAGCAACGCTTGACGGCGTTTATGATCTTTCCCGACATGTACGCGGCGGCGGCGGCCGTCGCGCCGTTCGTCGAAGCTGGCGCCGCCGCGGTCGAATTGACCGATCGGGCTTCGTTGCGTTCGGTCGAAGGAAAGCCGGGCGTGCCTGATCGCTGGCGCGATTTGTCGCCCGAAGCGACCGGCTTGCTGATCGAGTTTCGCGAGAATACGGCGGAACGTCGCGACGCGGCGTTGGTCGCGGCCAATCAAGTGTTGGCCGAGCTCGAACTGGTCGAGCCGGCCGAGTTTACGACCGATCGAAAATTGGCCGCCCATTATTGGAGCGTTCGCAACGGTTTGCTGCCGTCGGTCGGAGGTTCTCGCCCCAGCGGAACGTCGTTGATTCTTGAAGACGTTTGCTTTCCGAAAGATCGGTTGGCCGACGGTGCGCTGGACTTGCAAAAATTGCTCGTCCAGCATGACTACGAAGGGTTCGTGTTCGGCCATGCGTCGGCGGGCAATCTGCACTTTTTGATCACGCCGTCGCTGAATACCCAAGCCGACGTCGATCGCTACGACGCGTTTATGGCCGACGTCGTTTCGCTGGTTGTCGATAAATACGACGGATCGCTCAAAGCCGAGCACGGTACCGGTCGCAACGTCGCCCCGTTCGTCGAGCGCGAATGGGGAGCGAAACTGACCGAACTGATGTGGAAGTTGAAACGGCTGGCCGATCCTGAAGGGATTTTGTCTCCAGGCGTATTGCTGTCGACCGACGTCGCGTCGCATTTGCAAAACTTGCACACCACGCCGATCGTCGAAGACGAAGTCGACCGCTGCGTCGAATGCGGCTATTGCGAGCCGGTTTGCCCTAGCCGCAATTTGTCGACGACCCCGCGGCAGCGGATCATCTTGCGACGCGAGATGATGCGTCAGCCGGTCGATTCGCCGGTTACTTTGGCGTTGCTGCGCGATTACGAGTACGAAGCGATCGAAACTTGCGCTGGCGACGGCGTTTGCGCGATCGCGTGTCCGGTCGGCATTAATACCGGCGACTTGATGAAAGAATTTCGCCGGCAAGAGCGCACCACGCTCGAAAAGTATGGCGCCAAAAAAGCGGCCCAGCATTGGTCGGCGGTCGAGAGCGTTACCCGAACCGCACTGCGCGCCAACCAACTTTCGGCAAGTACGCTGGGGCAGTGGCCGGCCAAAACGGCGACTGCCGCCTCGCGGATGATCGTCAGCGAAGATCTGGCCCCCGCCTGGATGCCGAACTTGCCGGAAGCGGCGCCCGTCAAATTGCCGGCGACCGAGTTCGAAAATGCGACGGCGGTCTATTTTACGGCTTGCGTCAATCGAATCTTCGGCAACGCGCCGGGGCAACGGCGGCAAAGCCTGGCCGAGGCGATGGTCGCCGTTTCGCAGCGAGCCGGCATGCCGGTCCATATTCCGGAAGACGTCTGGGGCAATTGCTGCGCCACGGTTTGGCACTCGAAAGGATTTGAAGAGGGCAACGTCTACATGGCCAACAAAATTGTCGAAAGCATGTGGCGCTGGAGCGACGCAGGACGCTTGCCGATCATCTGCGACGCCACCTCTTGCACGCTGGGCATCGCCAGCGAAATTCAGGAGTATTTGACGCCTGAGAATCGGGAGCGGCATGCGCAGTTGTCGATGCTGGATTCGATCGATTGGGCTCATGATTATCTGTTGCCTCGACTGCAAATCACAAAACGGGTGAATTCGGTCGCCGTCCATCCGACCTGTGCGACGCAGCATCTTGGTTTGGGCGAAAAGCTGCGCGGACTATGCGACGCGCTATCGTGCGAAACGGTGGCGCCGATTCATGCGACCTGCTGCGGTTTTGCCGGCGATCGCGGCTTGTTGCATCCCGAATTGACGCAAGCGGCGACCGCCGAACAAGCGGCCGAGCTGGAGAATCGCGAGTTTGATCGTTATCTCTCAAGCAATCGAACTTGCGAGATCGGGATGAACCAAGCGACCGGCGCCGACTATCAATCGGTATTGTTCTTGTTGGAAGAGTTGACTCGTCCCAGCGATCCGGCTCAATAAAAGGAGGCGACAGACAGCAAGATGACGATTTCATAAGATAGTCTTTTATGGTCAAATGTCGTGCATTTAGTTCCACTTGTCTCATTTAATAATATGGAAAGTCTTAGTGTTTGTCAATTCGTGTTTGCGGGAAATGCTGGGTCTTTTTCGTCTGGGAGTGCGAAACCTCAGCCTGTGTCAGTCTTTACGGCCGAAAAAAAATTGAGAATGGCTAAAACTGCTATAATCATCAGGCGAATTAGTTACATGCTTCCACGCTATTGAAATGAGTCGTTTTTATGCAAAACATCCGCACCCGTATCTTGCCGGTCGTCGCTTTGATCGCGTTGTCTGGCGTCGCCTGCTGGGCTGAAGCCGACCCTGTCTCGCTGCCGAAAATCAAGCAAAGCGTCGAGCAGGAGAAAGGGGTGTTGGTCGATGTTCGCGAGCAGCGCGAGTGGGATCAGGGGCACGTGCAAGGCGCCATCTTCTTGCCGTTAAGCAAGCTGAAAAACGGTTTGAGCGAGTCCGATGTGCAGGCATTGCCGAAAGATAAAATCCTCTATACCCACTGCGTCGTGGGCAAAAGGGCGGTAACGGCGGCCAATGTCTTAAAAAAACATGGCTACCAAGTCCAGCCGATCAAGCCGGGTTACAAGCAGTTGATTGAAGCCGGTTTTTCAAAAGCGAAATAACTCGGTCGCGCCGCTTGGCGACTTCGCTATCCAAGCTCGATCGCAGGGCCGACGATCATCGGTTGGGCTTGGGGCAGGGCAGCGAAGGCGAACCGTCTGCCGGCGATCAGTTCGCCGTCGACCGAAAATTCGAACGTCTTTTCGCTGCTCAGGCGGATCTGGGCGGCGCGACGATAGAAGACGGAGGGATGGTCGAGATATTCTCCCTGCAAAAAACTTGCGGCGATCGCGCCAAGGTCGACCAGTCCTTCGCCCAGCAGGCCGGTTACTTCCAACTGCCCGTCGTTGAGCAGGGCTAAAGGAGCGATTTCGATTCCGCCGCCGACGGTGCGACCGTTGGCGACGGTCAGCGTCCAAAGGTCGATATCGATCGGCGGCTGCTCGTCGAGCGTCAGTTGCAGCTGATATTTTTCGAGCTCAGGCAACGCTTCGAGACTGCCGCGAACATAGGCGAACGGTCCCCAAAATTGTTTCACTTCGTGATCGACGTGGCGCTCGACTTTGCGTTGATTGCCTCCGGCGGCGACGTTGATGAACCATTTCGTTCGCTCGTCGTAATCGAGCCGTACCACGTCGATATCGGCCGTGCGATTGGCCCGAATCGCCGCAATGGCCGATTCCGGATCGGGAGCGAAGCCGAGCGAACGAACGAAGTCGTTGCCGGTGCCCAAGGGAACGACGGCCAATGTCGTACGAATGGCGTTAGCATGCAGATGGTCGATCATGCCGCTGATTCCGCCGTCGCCGCCGGCGACGATGACCAGGTCGTCGGAACTGACGTTCTCTAAGCAGCGGCACGCGTCTTCAAACGATTCGGTCTCGTGAAACGAACTGCCGGCGAGGGCGATGAGTTCCGCTTTCGCATCAAGAGCGGCGGCGCCTTGACGCGCGTTTCGATTCCAAATGACGACATAACGGCGCATCGGTACTTCCTGCTAACGAAGGAAACTGGAGGACGGCCTCATTCTAGAGCAGATTTTGCGCCAAACCGAGCGAAGGTCGAAAAGGGGCGAAATGCAAGCCGCGCGGCGAAGTCGCCTGGACGCTGGACGATCGTTCCGGCGGCGGTTGATCGTCGGACGAACAGTCGCCGTGACCGGTTGGTCTCGAAAAGATAAAGGGGGGCCAGGTCTAACGCGTCAGCTTGCGTAAGATCGCGCCTTGGCCGACGCGAACTTTCGGCTCTTGCGGCACGTCGGCGGCGACGGCCGGCTTGGGGCTGATCGCCAAAGCGATCCAGCCGTCGTAAAGGGCGAGTTGGCTCAACTCGAACGCTTGCAGACGGGGATCGTCGGCAAGTTGCGGCGGCACGATCGGCAGTTTTCGCTGCTTCGAGAAGACCTTGGCGAAGACGGCGCGCAATGCGATTTGTCCGCCGAACCCAAGCTCGGCTCCATCTAGTTTGACCGTGCCGTCGCGAACGAGTCGGGCCTTAAGGCCGTCGACTTCGGGCGAATAGGCGACGAAGACCCGGAAGTTGCGATAGACCCGATTGCCGTTGGTCAGTTCGGCCAAGGCGACCGAGATTTCGATCTTGCCGTCGTAGGCCCGAATCTCGACCGGGTTTTCGTCGGCGAAGACGACCTCGACCCCGGCGGGAATTTGGTCGAGTAAGCTGTCGTCGACCTGATGAAGCCGAGCCGTGATTTGGCGGACGACGTCGTCAAGCCGATAACGGCGGCCTGCCAGATCGAGCCGGCGGACGCTGTTGTTGAGAGTCGATTCGTGCAGTTGCATGCTGAACGCCGAATCGGCGAATGCGACCGGACGCGGAGTGTGGGCGGCCAATTGCATGTCGCTGGCGATCCGAAAGCGTCCGATCAATTGGTCTTCGGTCGTGCACATGTCGACGACGGCCGGATCAAGCCCCATGCTTTGCAGCGGTTCGACCGCCAGGGCGAGCAGTTTGTCTTGCCAGAGCTCGACTTTTTCGTTGAGGCCTTGATCAAGTTGCTGAGACGCGTTTTGCTCGACTTTCGATTCGACGACGCGTTGCGCTTCGATTTGCGTCGCTTCAGATTTGCTGCGTGCGACGGAACGGACGATCGAGCCGAGCAAAGGGACTTTGTCGTAGTCGGTGCGCAGACCGTTGATGTCGGTCCGCGTTTGCGCCGATGCGGTCGCCGGAGAGACCCAAAAGCCGAGCGGATTGACGACGACCTGCTTGGAGGCTTGGTAATGCGAACGCCCCCGGTTGAAGACGGTGACCGGCCCCGACTGGCTCGACGTGTTGCTGTCGACGACGCCGTAAACGTCGAGTTGAACGCGCCACTGAAGCGGGTCGGGAGAGAGCCGCACTTTTAGTTCGGTTTCGCGCCGACTGTGCCCTAAGACTCGGTTGCCCAAAATTTGATCGTCGACCGCTTGTTCGGTCGGTTCCATTTGCGGCAGCAACGCGTCGATCAGCGAAGCGCTGACCGCTACGCGACAGTTGGCGTTGCGATAATGTTGTTGGATCAACGTCGCCAGTTGGACCAGGTCGGGATCTTGGTAGTGAGCGAGCGATTGGCACGAGTCGGCCAGGCGGTTGGCGTCTGGGGCCGCGAGCGATTGCTCGAATTGTTCGATTTGCGCCAACGTCGTTCCGAGCGAAACGTCGGCCGAAGCCCAGTCGGTCAGCGCTTGGCGAAACGGAGCGAACGCCGGTTGCGAAAGCAGTTGCTGTTGGGCGTCGGTCAAATCGGGCGAATCAAGTCGAGCCAGCGTTTGGCGGGCCAGCATGCGCCGCTCGGCGTCGAGATAACCGGGCGACATGGCGCTACGAATTTGATTGAGCGAGAGATAGTCGCTCCAGCTTAGCAGTTCGCCCCCGGCGCGCAGGGTCGCTTCGACCTCGCTGAGCGGCGCCGCCATCGGTTGCGGATCAAGCGGGGTCGGTTCGACGAGAGCGCCGCGCTGGGCGAGTTGATGCAGCGGACGCCAGACCGCTAAGCGACGCTGCAAGGCATAGCCGATTTGCAGCATGTCGGTACGTTTCCAGGAATAACCGAGTTGCTCGGCCAGGCTCGACGCCTCGTTATGCAGGCGGACCAATTGATCGAGAATCGTCGCCGCGTCTGGCGAGTCGAGCGGCAAGCCGGCGAGTTGATCGAGTTGGTCTTTGAGCTGAGCGGCCCAGTCGGCGCACTCGGCATGCCGAGCGACTTGCGTCGCCAAAGCTTGCAACTGGGGAGAGGTCGGCCAGATTTCGCCGTTCGGCTCGCTCGCAAGAATGGGTTGAGCGATAACCAGCGGCTCGCGAGTCGGAGCCTGTTCGGTACGAACCGGCGCGGCGACGCGCGGCAAGTCGGGAAGCGTCGGAGCGATCGGCTCGACGCTAGTCGCGGGCGCGGCAATTTCCGGCTGGGGCGAGAGATCGAACGCGAGCGGTTGAACCAGGTCGAGCGAAAATTCCTGCTCGACACGAGGAGCGATCGCCGCTTGTTGCGGCATGGCGTCGGGATCGGCGAGGGTCGGCTCGCTAGGCGCCGAATCGCGTTGCGGCGCCGCTAGCGTCGGCACGCCCTGTTCGCGCGGCGGCTTGGCTGGCGTCGGCTCCCCTTTTTCAGGCCGAGGTTGGGCCAAAGTTGGCTGAGCTAATGTCGGTTCTCCCTTTTTCCGCGGCGGCTGGGCCAAAGTTGGTTGGGCAGGGGTCGGCTCTTGTTTCTCGGGGGGAGGTACTGGGGCGGGCGGTGTGGGCGCAGACGTCGAGCGTTCGGCCAAGCGGACGTTGCGGCTGGTCGATTGGGTCGGTTGCCATAGCCAGGGAGCGGCTGCGCTAAGTCCTAGCAGGATGATCCCAAAAGCCAGATAGGCAGGATGGAGGATGTGCGAGTTCCGCCTCGATGTCACCGTGGTATGTCCCTTGGGGATGTGGCATGTCCGCTACGAGTCTTATCGATCGAAAATGCCGAAGCGGCGCCTTCAATCTCGCCAAGCTGCGAGCGGCGCGCCGGGCGAAGAGCGAAACTGCGATTCGCGTCGCAATTTTGATCTCTCGTCCATGAGTCGGCCGACAAGGGCGTATCTTAAGAATCGGACGCTGAGCCCGTTTAGTGAAATCCGATTCGCACAAACAACGGCGTGCGGCTGGGAATTTTGACCGTCAAAGTTAACTTGAAGCGTTGCTAGCTAGGAAGCGACGCCCCAATCGCGCAAAATTCCGACCACGGCCGGGGGGTACTCGCGAACGTCCCACTGTTCTGCGTGGGGCAAGCTAGCAAACGAGAAGCGTTGGTCGGATTCGACCACGAAGATGCTCTCGGGCGGGGCGGCGTCGAGCAGCGTTTGGATCAGGCCGAGCATATTTTCGGCCTGACTAAGAAAGAGGTCGTACGGCGGGCTGCAAAAGACGACCCACGGAGTCGTATCGAAAGGAGGGAGCCGCCGCGCCCAATAGAACGTATTGGCGGCGAAGAGTTGGCCGCGATCGGCGAGCCCGAGGTCGTCTAGGTTTTGCCGAACGAGTTTGGAGGTCGGAATGTGGCGTTCGATAAAGGTCGCGTTTGTCGCGCCGCGGCTGAGGGCTTCGATGCCGAGAGCGCCGGTGCCGGCGAACAGGTCGATCGCATGCTTCCCTTTAATGGCGGGGCCGACCAGGTTGAAGACGGCGGCGCGAACGCGCTGTTTCATCGGCCGCGTGATTTCGTCGCCTGAGTAGGCCAATTTTTTGTTTTTGTACTCGCCGCCGATGATTCGGATCGGCGCGTCATGCCGCGGCTCTTTGTCGGCAAGGCGGGGCTTGGACTTCGGTTTCCCTGGGCGACTGGGCATTCCGCTACAATCGATAGAGTGGAGGGACGAGCAAACCCATCAGACGACCAGAATTGCTTGTCGTCGTCAACCGGATCGGAGTAGACGGAACCCTAATGACTGAATTGGACGAAGCGACTGAATTGGAGGGGCGAATCGAGCGTCATCGGCGCGCCCAAATTTTGTCGGTGGCGCTGGGCAACGGCGCGACCTTGTTGATGCTGGTCGGATTGACGCTGCAGTGGAGTTGGCTGGCGATCGGCGGCTTGGCGATGATTGCGATCTGTTTCGTTTCGATCTTGTGGCGCGGCTGGTTGTCTGCGGCGGCCGCGAAACGCTTAGATCAGCGCCGCCAAGAAAAAACCCCGGCCTGAAAAAGCGAGGCGGAACGCTCTTCCAGGCCATTGGGGTCGAACTTCTGGCCCAGGCAAAGGCCGAAGTATCAGCGAAAGACGAGCCTGAGCGATCGCCCAGGCTCGTCATGAGGTTTGTTTAGGCGCCGTGCGTGACGGGGCCGGTCGCCGAAGAAGGCATGGCCGGCGAAGCGCCCGGCGTTCCGCCGAGCGATTCGGAAACCAGGTGCGGCGGGTAGGCGTACATCCCGTGTTCGGTGATGTCGAGACCCTTCATTTCTTCTTCCGCCGAGACGCGAAGTCCGACCGTGTACTTCAAGGCGACGAAGATGATCATGCTGACGCCGAAGGCCCAACCGAAGCCGGCCGCAACGCCGATCGCTTGCGTGATCAACTGAGCGGCGCCGCCGCCGGTCAAAATGCCGACGTCGCCGGCCCAAAGGCCGATGGCCAACGTGCCCCACGCGCCGCAAACGCCGTGCACCGAAACGGCGCCGACCGGATCGTCGATTTTGAGCTTGTCGAAGAAGACGCAGGAGAAGACGACCAGCACGCCCGCGATCAAACCGGTGATTGCGGCGAACATCGGCGACATGATGTCGCAACCGGCGGTAATGCCGACCAAGCCCGCCAAGGCGCCGTTCAAAGCGAACGAAGTATCGGGCTTTTTGAACATGACCCACGACACGATCAGCGCGCCGATGGCGCCGGCCGCCGCCGAAAGGTTGGTGGTGACCGCGATATAGGCGAAGCTGCCGCCGCCGACGGCGGTGGTGCTGCCCGGGTTAAAGCCGAACCATCCTAACCAGAGGATGAAGACGCCGAGGGCGCCCAACGGAATGCTGTGCCCTGGAATCGGTTTGATTTTGCCGTCGGACGTGTACTTGCCGATTCGCGGACCGATGACGATGGCGCCGGCCAAAGCGGCCCAACCGCCGACCGAGTGAACGACCGTCGAGCCAGCGAAGTCGAGGAAGCCGCGATTTTCGAGCCAGCCGCCGCCAGCGAACAGTCCGCCCCAGCACCAGCTGCCGAAGATGGGGTAGACGATCAGCGTAATCAAGACCGAGTAGCAGAGATACGAGACGAACTTGGTGCGTTCGGCCATGGCGCCCGAGACGATGGTCGCGGCGGTCGCGGCGAAGACGGTTTGAAAGATCAAAAAGGCCCAGTTGAAACCGACGTTCGAGTTGGTTTCCATGGCGACTTCGCTGGAACCGTCAAACATGAACAGGTTGGTGCCGCAGAACCCGTTGGTCGCACCGAACATCAGGCCGAAACCGATCAGCCAGAACGTGAGCGACCCGACGGAGAAGTCCATCAGGTTCTTCATGATGATGTTGCAGGCGTTTTTGGCACGCGTAAAGCCGCACTCGACCAACGCGAAACCGGCTTGCATGAAAAAGACGAGGAACGCCGCCAAGCAGGTCCAAAGCGTATCGACGTCTCCTTGGAAAGCGGCCAGATCGGCCGAGAGCGATTCGACCGTCGGGGCCGCTTCGGCCTCTTCTTCGGTCACTTCCGCCGCTACCGTTTCTTCGGCGACGACTTCTTCAGCGGGAGCTTCGTCTTGCGCTCGTAGCGGTGCGATGACGACTAACGCTACCGCCAGTGCACCTAATGTGCACCACAGTTTCGGGTTCAGGGAGAGGGAACTCAACATGGGCCAATTACCTTAAGTAGGAGTGAAAACTGTCAGCCTCTATTGCCAGGGCCAAAATGACTTCGGTCCGTCTTTCATGTTTGCCGGGGGCAACCGCCGGAAGAACGAACCGCACGTGCACGGTTGGGGAAAAGCAACAGGCGTGCCACGCGGTGCTGGCGCCGAGGAGGAAAAAGAGAGAGAAATTGGCGCAAATAGCGTCAAACCGTGTTGAGAAAAGCAGTTGCAGCGGTTGAAGCTTTGTGGATAAACCGAAAAGATTTTGCGCCAGTTGGTCACTTTGCTGCGATCGTGCGCATGGGCTCTGCGCGATCTCTTAGCAATCGCTCGCCGCAGATTGCAGCAATTTAGGCGATGGA